>JANOZJ010000181.1:0-17907 GCA_031429315.1 Akkermansiaceae bacterium | reverse complement strand
AGATCGCCAAACGTCGCGGGGAATTCCTTGCCAGCGGGCGAGGAATCTTTCACCCCTTGTGCCTCTTTCCATCATGAACAAAGTCCTAATCATCGGAGCCGGCGGAGTCGGCAGCGTCGTCGCCCACAAATGCGCCATGGTCCCCGAGGTCTTCGGGGAAATCACCCTCGCCTCGCGGACCGTCTCGAAATGCGACGCGATCGCCGCCGAAGTGAAGCTGCGGACCGGCCGGATCATCGCCACCGCCAAGGTGGACGCCGATAACGCCGAGGAAACCGCCGCCCTGATCCGCCAAACCGGCGCCAAGCTGCTGATCAACGTCGCCCTGCCCTACCAGGACCTCAACCTGATGGACGCCTGCCTGCTCGCCGGCTGCGACTACATGGACACCGCCAACTACGAGCCGCTCGATGTCGCGAAATTCGAGTATTCCTGGCAGTGGGAGTATCAGGAGCGCTTCGAGAAAGCGGGACTCACGGCGTTGCTCGGCTCCGGATTCGATCCCGGCGTGACCAATGTTTTCACCGCGTGGGCAATGAAGCACCATTTCGACGAAATCCACACGCTCGACATCATCGACGTCAACGGCGGCAACCACGGCAAGGCCTTCGCCACCAATTTCAACCCGGAAATCAATATCCGCGAAGTCACCGCCGAGTGCCGGCATTTCGAAAACGGCGGCTTCGTCGAAACCCCTCCCATGTCCAAGCACCAGGAATTCACCTGTCCGGACGGCGTCGGCACTTATGAAATATACCGGATGTACCACGAGGAATTGGAATCGCTGGTCAAACACATCCCCACGATCCGCCGGGCGCAGTTCTGGATGTCATTTTCGACCAACTACTTGAAGCATCTTGAAGTGCTTCAGAACGTGGGCATGACGCGGATCGATCCGGTCATGTATCAAGGCGTGGAGATCGTGCCGCTCCAGTTCCTCAAGGCGGTCTTGCCGAACCCAAGCGACCTTGGCGAGACCACCAAAGGCCGCACCTGCATCGGCAATGTCATCACCGGAACCAAAGACGGAAAGCCAAAGGCCATCTACATTTACAACATCTGCGACCACGAAGCGTGCTACGCCGAAGTCGGCTCCCAGGCGATTTCCTACACCACCGGCGTCCCGGCGATGATTGGAGCCAAACAGATTCTCGCGCAACCTTGGCGCAGACCCGGCGTTTGGAACATCGAACAACTTGATCCCGACGCCTTCATGGCGGATCTCGCCGTTCACGGGTTGCCATGGCAAATCGTCGAGTTGACTGCGGAACAAGCCGCGAACTTGCAAATCGGCTGATCCCTTGGTAATCACAAAGTATTTTAAAAATTATGACCGCCAGTCTAAAATTCCCCTTGTCAGCATGAAATCACCATTCCACTGTCAACGCATGAATCGTATCAAAACCCTCTCATTGCCGCTCATTTCCGCGCTACTTGCCTCGGCGGGATTGCCTGCGGACGCCCAAATTGCGCTGGAACTCAGCAGCCGGGCAACCTACCGCCAGAACAGGGGTTCGAGCGCCATGAACTTCACTGAAGGGAGTTTAGACATCAACTTCAGAGACGGCAGCGTCTCCAGCATCGGTGGTTGCGACTTTGTCCAGTATTACCCGCCGGGTTACTTCATTGGCATCTGTTCGCCGGGAACCACTGGGTATTTGACTGCGGGAACCATCAACGGGGCCACTCGGGAGTTTCCTTACCTCTTGGTCACCGGCATCAATCCGGCGCTGGTCGTCGCGCCCCGTCGTGCCGACCTCGTTAAACTGACCGCCGCACCGGCATCGGGCTTGCCCAGACCCTCGGGCGGATTCATCGACAACAGCGCCACTTTGTATTTCAACTTGACCGCAAACGAAAGCATCAAGGAATACATCCTGACCCGCTACGACTCATCAAAGGCTTACGGCAACGGGCAACGTGACAACTTCGACGAGCAAATCGTCCCAGGTGTGTATCAGTATTCCTTCCCACGGCTGGGCAACCCGGTCTTACCTGCCGCTATTAAAGCGACGATCTATCCGATGGTCGAGGGATTTGCCAAACACAACAGCGTCGAGCGGGGGTTCAAATTCACGAAAGTCAACGCCACCAAATACACCAAAGATGGGTTCGTCGAGATGAGTTACATCAATCCGAATACGATTCAATGGAACCCCCTCTTCACCGATGTCATCCTAGGTGTGGACTCCCTCTATTTTTCGATCCGGGTCATCAGCGACCCATCCAATCCGAAATCCCGGACTGTCTTGGAAGATCGCTACAGCGGAAAGCAACAGTCCATCTTCCCGGCATTTACCACCGATGGAGATCCGCGGGTAGCGCTGGCCAGTCCGTTGGTTTACCAATTCATCACCCCGCCAGTCCTGGCAGGCGGCACCAAAGGTGTGGTGGAAGTGCAAATCGGTAGAAATTTTCAAACCGGCGGTGTGACTTACGACTTTTCAAATCGCAGGTTCCAAATCCCCGTGGCGGTTGTGAACAGGTATTCCGAATACCAGGATCTGATTATCAACAAGGGAGATAGCGACTCCGCCATCCTCAAGGACACCGACGGCGACGGCTACAACAACCTGAACGAATGGATCCTCGACAGCAGCGCGGTGGACTCCGCCAGTATTCCCAAAGCGCCGCTGGCCCAGGCCGTTCCGGCATTGTATGACATCGACTTTTTCAAGTTCTTTGGCGAAATCCGCCTCGTTCGGGATCAATACTTCGGCTTCACCATCGATCAAAAATTGGGAACCAGGCCGAAAGTCGTTTATACGCTACAGCGCAGCAAGGACAAGGGTAAGACGTGGAAGAAGTTCGTCTCGGATGCCGATTGGTCGGTTCGCAGGGTATATCTCGCGCCAGGAATTGGATCGGTGAAAGCAAATTCACCGAGACGAGTCCAAATCTGGGTCGAAAGCAAATACAACACCGCTGGTGAACTCATTATATTCCCTGGGTCTGAGATACAAGGTGAGCCTCCAGGCACTCAAAATGATATCTACCGGGTGAAGATCACTCTGGCGAAGTAAATGGAGTCGATTGAGCTTCGCTCGCAAGACCATGGCAGTATCTCGATGGGTTAGTTTATAAAGTGAGTTCCCAGTTGATGAGTTCGGATATGATCGATACTGCGGAGCGGCTGGTGACCCACCTGGCGGATAGCCGCAAGGGTTCCACCGCTCCGGTTTGCGCCATCGACACCGAGGCAGACAGCCTGCATCGCTATCGCGAGTCCCTTTGCCTGATCCAATTTGCCGACCGTGGCCAATGCGTTTTGATTGATCCGCTGGCGATTGATGATTTGTCATCTCTTGGCGCTTACCTTTCGGAGGCGACGGTCTGGATGCACGGTGCCGACTATGACATGACCATGTTCAAGCGGCAGTTCGGAGCGCTTCCGGCCGTGGTTTACGACACTCAAATCGGCGCGAGGCTCCTCGGCGTGCGACGTTTTGGCCTGGGTGATCTGGTCAGCCACTACTTCGGCGTGGAACTCTCCAAATCATCGCAAAAAGCCGATTGGGGGAAACGCCCCTTGTCACCCAAGATGATCGAATATGCCCTCAATGACGTGCATTACCTCTTGGAAATGGGCGACATGATCGTTGCCGCGCTGAAACTCTCAGGTCGTTACGAATGGTTTGAGGAGAGTTGTCTGGCCGCGCGCCAACGGGTTCTCGACAGGGATGATTTGAAAGAGGAGATCTGGCGCGTGCAGGGGTCCGGCAAGCTTGGATCTTACGGCTTGGCCTGTCTCAGGGCGCTTTGGCAATGGCGGGACGGAGAGGCCAAGGCTTGGGATCGCCCGTCCTTCATGGTGGCTCCAAATCGCCAGTTGCTGGAATGGAGCATCGATCTTGACGCCAAACGTGCCATTTCACTTCCTCACCATTTCCGCCCCGACCGGGTAAAACGTTTCCGCTTAGCACTTGCCGCAGCGCAAGAACTTCCCGAGTCGGAGTGGCCCGAGCGGCCTTCGGCCAAACGCCGCAAGCGGGATCGCGATTTCGAGCATAAAGTCGACATCCTCATCAAGGGGCGGGAACAAGCGGCGGCGAAGTTGGACATCGAAGGATCGCTGATCGCGCCCCGGGCAATTTTGGAATCCCTCGCTGCCGGCGATGCCCAGCCTGCGGATGTGCTTCTCAAATGGCAGCGCGAGTGCCTTGGCATGACCGGGTTGGATGTTCCAGCTTGAGTTTTCCAAACGGCCAGTCATTGAATTGACCCATGTTGCCCTCGCCGCCCCCCGCTCCTGATCCATCCAAGCGACTGACCTTTGTCTGCCCTGGCTGCGGCCTGACCTTGTCGGCAAAGCGACAGGATGCTGGCGTGAGCGGCCCCTGCCCGTCATGCGGTGCCCAAGTCCATGCACCGAACACTTCCGGACCATCGCCTGTGGACGTCCGACAACCAGCGTCCGATCCCGCCAATTTACCGGGGCAAACCGTCACCCAAGGATCCCCATCCCGTGGCTTAATGGCATCGTCCAGCCAGCGCAAAGGCGGGATTGTGGCGGACTCCGCAGTGGACCATCAGTATGCGGATCGGAGGGAAACCGCGAAGAGCTTGTGGATCATCGCAATGTTTATTTTGGCCATTGGTGCCTGCCTGGCGGTGACTTGGTTCCTGAAGGATTGGGTCCGTAAATAGCCGCCCCCTAAATGACTCGTTCTAAGCAATTTACTTTAGATGGTCCGTGGCCGAAAAAAGGCACTCATTTGCGACGAAGTTCCTTGTCTCCCAAGGTAGGATTTTAGACCCTTCGGCCCCACTATGTCCGAGTCTTCGAACGAGCCACAAAAAGCCGAAACCCAGGTCGCCGCAGCGCAGGTTTACGATGCCGCCCAAATCGATAAGCTGGAAGGCCTCGATGCCGTCCGCAAGCGCCCCGGCATGTATATCGGCGACCCCGACGAGCGCGGTCTCCACCACTGCGTTTTCGAGGTTCTCGACAACTCCATCGACGAGCACCTCGCCGGTTATTGCAGCCGCATCAAGGTCGCCATCCACGTCGACGGCTCCGTTTCCATATCCGACAACGGCCGCGGCATTCCTGTGGACATGCACTTGAAATTCGGCATGCCCGCCGTCGAACTCGTGCTCACCAACCTCCACGCTGGCGGCAAGTTCGGCCAAGGTGCTTACAAATATTCCGGCGGTCTCCACGGCGTCGGCGCCAAATGCGTCAACGCCCTTTCCGACTGGTTCAAAGCGGAAATCATGCGCAACGGCAAAGTCCACCTGATCGGCTTCGAGCGCGGGAAAACCACCATCCCGCTGCACGTCATCGGCGAGGTCGATGCGGGTAGGACCGGCACGATGATCACTTTTTTCCCGGACGCCACGATCTTCGTCGATACCATCGAATTCAAATTCGACCGCCTCGCCACCCGCCTCCGCGAGCTCGCCTTCCTCAACCCCGGACTCACCATCGACCTTGAGGACGAACGCCCCGAGTCCGCCAAGAAAGCTACGTTTTTCTACCAAAAAGGCATCGAGGAATTCGTCGCCCAACTTGGCGAAAACAAAACGCTCATTCACGACGAGCCCGTCATCCTCCACGGCAAGCGCGCGATCGACCTGGATTACGACGGCAAGAAAACCACCGACGACGTCTTTGCCGACGTGGTGTTCCAATACAACGATTCCTACAACGACCAGATCCTCTGCTTCGCCAACTCCATTCCTAACGGCGACGGCGGCACCCACCTCACCGGCTTCCGCACCGCCCTCACCCGGGGCATCAACCAATACGCCAAGGTCAACAAAATCCTCAAGGACAAGGACCCCGCCCTCACCGGCGACGACGTCCGCGAAGGCCTCATCGCGATCATTTCGGTGAAAATGCCGAACCCACGCTTCAGCTCGCAGACCAAGGACAAACTCGTCAACAGCGAGATCGAAGGCGTCATCTCCTCCATCGTTTACGAAGGCCTGATGCAGTTCTTCGACGAAAATCCCGGCCTCGCCAAGCGCGTCATCGAAAAATCCGTCAATGCCGCCCGCGCCCGCGAAGCTGCTCGCAAAGCCCGCGAAACCGTCCGCAAGTCCGCCCTCTCCGGCGGCGGGCTGCCCGGCAAACTCGCCGACTGCTCCGAGCGCGATCCCGCCAAGTCCGAGCTTTATATTGTCGAAGGAGACTCCGCCGGTGGTTCCGCCAAACAAGGCCGCGACCGGCGGACACAAGCCATCCTCCCCCTCCGCGGAAAGCTCATCAACGTCGAGAAATCCCGCCTCCACCGCGCCCTCCAGAACAAGGAAATCCAGTCGATGATCACCGCCATCGGCGCGGGCATCGGCGACGGCGAACAGGAAGGTGCCTTCAACATCGAAAAAGTCCGCTATCACAAAATCGTCATCATGACCGATGCCGACGTGGACGGCTCGCACATCCGCACCTTGCTTCTAACGTTTTTCTGCCGCCACATGCCGGCACTCGTGAAAAGCGGTTTTCTCTACATCGCCCAACCGCCGCTCTACCTAGTTAGTCGGAAAAAACGCCAGGAATACGTCCAGGACAACGACCAGCTCAACCGCATCCTCATCGATCTCGGCGCCGGCGAAGTCGAGCTCCGCACCTTCGACCAATCCCGCAGCTTCACTGCCGACGAACTCAAGGTCATCCTCGAAAACCTTTCCTCGCTCTCCCGCTTCTCCACCACCATCGAAGGCAACGGCGGCAACTTCAAAAACTACCTCGCCGCCCGCATCAACGGCGTGCTGCCCGAGTTCATGATCCGCATCCGCACCGGCAACGACGAGGCACTCACCTACTTCTCCAAGGAAGCCGACCTCCGCGCCTTCGCCGCCCAAAACCGCGACCTCCGCCTGTTCGACGAAATCCTAACCGAGGAAGAAATCGCCGCCCACACCGGTCCGTCCCGTCGCGCGAACCTCCACGAACTCCACGAGTCCCACGCCATCGCCCGCATCTTCTCCCGCCTCACCGAGTGCGGCATCGACACCGCCGTCTTCTTCAACGACGACACGCCGATCTTTGAAATCATCGAAGGCGAAGGCGACAAACAGAAAAGCACGCCGGTCTTCGGCGTCCCGGAAATCCTCGGAAAAGTCCTCGAAATCGCCAGCCGCGGCGTCCAGATCAAACGCTTCAAGGGACTTGGTGAAATGAACGCCAAGCAGCTCTTCGAAACCACCATGGACCCGGAAGTCCGCCAGTTCCTCCGCGTCCGCCTCGACGAGGACAACGCCGTCGAGGCCGACAAGATGTTCGACGTCCTCATGGGCGACGTCGTCGAGCCCCGCAAACGCTTCATCGAGGATAACGCCCTCAATGTGAGAAATCTCGATGTGTAACACATTGCAACACCCCCTAATACAGGTAGCTTTCGACTCATGAGCACGACCCTTTCCGTCCGACTTCCAGAAACTCTAGCCAGTCGGCTATCCTCGATCGCCGTCGAGACGGAACGCAGCAAGTCGTATCACCTCCAAAAGGCCTTGGAATACTATTTCGATGAAGTGGCGGATTTGCAGATCGCCAAAGACCGCCTTCACTCCTCGGACCCGGAAATTGATCTCGATGCCGCCATCCTCGCCCTCAAAGCGTGAAGATCGTTTTCAAAAAACCCGTTCTCAAGGACCTCAAGCGGCTCGGTGCCGCGGAATCCCTTCGCGTTGCCATGGCAATCGCCGAAGAACTCAGTGATCAACCTCAACGCCACAAACCTCTCACCGGTCCACTCGCCGGACTCCGCCGCCTTCGCCTCGGAGATATACGAGTGATTTTTGCCATTCTCAATGCTCCTGAACGGGTCGTCATCTTGCGAGTCGGCCACCGCAAGGACGTTTACGACTCCCCCATTCCCGATCCAGAAGACTAAATTCATTTCCCCACCATGTCCGAAGCTAACATCAAACCGATCAACGTCGCCGAAGAGCTCTCCAAGTCCTTCCTGGAATACTCGATGTCGGTCATCATCTCCCGTGCTCTCCCCGATGTCCGGGACGGCCTCAAGCCCTCCCAGCGCCGCATCCTTTACGCGATGCGTCAGTTAGGCGTCGGCCCCGGCAAGCCCCATGTCAAGTGTGCCAAGATCGTCGGTGAAACGATGGGTAACTTCCACCCGCACGGCGACATGTCGATCTATACCTCGCTCGTCAACATGGGCCAGCCATGGTCGATGCGAGAAATGCTCATCGACGGCCAAGGTAACTTCGGCTCGGTGGAAGGCGACTCCGCCGCGTCCATGCGTTATACCGAAGCACGCCTCCATCCGCTCGGCCTCGCAATGATGGACGACCTCGACAAGGACACTGTCGACATGATTCCCAACTATGATGGTTCACAACTAGAACCATCAGTTCTGCCATCCGCGTTCCCTAACTTCCTGGTCAACGGCAGCACCGGCATCGCCGTCGGCATGGCCACCAATCTCGCCTCGCACAACCTCGGCGAAGTCGTGGATGCCATCTGCGCGCAGATTGACAACCCGGAGATCACACTGCCCGAACTGATGCAGTATATGAAGGGACCGGATTTCCCGGTCGCCTGCGAAATCCGCGGCATCCGCGGCATCGAAGAATACTTCCGCACCGGCCGCGGCTCCATGCGGATGCGCGGTAAAATGGAGATCGAGGAGAATGCGAATGGCCGCTCAATGATCATCATCCGCGGCGTCCCCTACGGCGTGAATCGCGCGACCCTGCAGGAACGCATCGCAGAACTCGTCAACGAAAAGATCCTCACCGGCATCTCCGGCATGCGCGATCTATCCGCCGAAGACACCTGCATCGAAATCGAACTCAAGCGCGACGCCCGCCCGCAAGTCGTCATGGCGCAGCTCTTTAAGCTCACCTCCATGGAGACATCGTTCTCCGTGAACATGCTGGCGATTCACAAAAACCGCCCCAAGCAGCTTTCCCTCAAGGAGTCCATCGATGCCTACATCGAGCACCGCCGCGAAGTCGTCATCCGCCGCACACGCTATCTATTAGGAAAAGCCGAAGAGCGTGCCGAATTGCTCGAAGCCTTCCTCCTCGCGCTCGGCCATCTCGACGAGTTCATCAAAATCATCCGCAACTCGAAGAACCGCGACGAAGCCCGTGAACGTCTCGCGGCCTATAATTTCCCCGTCGCCACCGCCGAATCGCTCGGCATCCTGATCCGCTCGCAGGCATCCATTTCAGGTGACACCTATACCTTCAGCGAGCGCCAGGTGAACGCCATTCTCGAACTCCGCCTCTATCAGCTCACGGGCATGGAGCGGGACAAGGTAAAAGCGGAATATGACTCCGTGCTTGCCGATATCCTCGATCTGATGGACATCCTCGCCCGTGAGGAAAGAGTGCTCACGATCATCAAAGACGAGCTCCGCGTTATTAAAGATCGTTTCGCCACCCCACGGAAGTGCAACATCGTCGCCGAAGTCGGCGAGGTCGCCATGGAAGACCTTATTGCTAACGACGCAATGATCGTCACGCTCTCCCATCGCGGCTATATCAAGCGCACCCTCTCCAGCGAGTTCCGCGTCCAAGGGCGTGGCGGAAAAGGCCTCAAAGGCATGGAAACCCGTGGCACGAAAAAGGACGAAGCCGCCGATTTCATCGAGCATCTCTTCAGTGTCCAGGCGCACGACTATCTGTTGTTTTTCACCAACACCGGCCGCATGTATGTCGAGCGGGTGTATCAACTCCCGGAAGGCTCGCGCACCGCGACGGGTCGCAGCATCCAAAACGTCCTCAACCTCCAGCCCGAGGAAAAGATTGCCGCACTTCTCCGTCTGGAACGCAAGGTGGACGATGATGGCAACGACATCACCTTCCGCGAAGAGGCCGGGTTTGTGTTCTTCGCCACCCGGACAGGAAAAGTGAAGAAAACGCCACTCAACGATTTCCGCAATTACCGCCAAGCTGGGCTCAATGCCATCGTGCTCGAGGAGAACAACGAACTCATCGGTGTCCGGCTCACTTCCGGCTCGGATAATATTCTGCTAGTGACCCACAAGGGAATGAGCGTCCACTTCGATGAAAACGACGCCCGTTCGCAAGGACGTGTCTCGATGGGTGTCCGGGGAATTCGCATCGCGGAGGACGATTACGTCGTCGGTCTTGCGGTTGCGACCAGCGGTGCCACCCTGCTGATTGCATCCGAGAACGGCATCGGCAAGCGTTCGCCCTTCGAGGACTATCGGAAAACCTTCCGCGGCGGAAAGGGTGTCAAAGCCATGAATGTTACCGAGAAATCCGGCCCGCTGATCGGCGCGGTGACCGTGACCGAAGAGGACGAGCTGATGCTCATGACCTCCAGCGGCCAAAGCATCCGCATCCGGGTAAGCGACATCCGCCAGACCGGCCGTGTCACCCAAGGCGTAAAACTCCTCACCCTCAAAGGCCCTGAAAAACTCCAAGACATTTCAATCGTCATTCCGGACGGCGAGGACGCAGACGGAGCGCCGACTTCAGCCGGCGAGGATGAAGTAGCCGATGAAACTTCATCAGACGAACAGGCCGGCTAAAGCCCAATGCCTCTAAGGATTGGGGTTGATCGCTGATGAGATGTTCCTGGTGAGACATCGTGACGCGCTCTTGCACAAGGAGCGGCGGACTCGGATCCGCCGAAGCCCATGGCAAGCCAATGAAGCGTGGCTTGGCCTCAATGGTGGTGCTTCCGTCGGGGTTGGTGGGCTGAGGCGGTTGGCGGTTGAGCGCTTTTGCTGGATTTAGGGATTCAGATTGGAGAGAGGCGATCCGCCATGGTCGGGAGGGGCTAACGGGCAGGATCTGTCGCCGCTTTGCCACTGGCCGACATGTCGGCCAGTGGCAAAGCTCAGACATGTCGGAGCAGTCCGAGAGATGGAAGCTGCGGGATTCATGGGGGGCTTGGTGTTTGGGGAAAAGGCTGAAATGGGACAACGGCGGATTTCTCATTCCTCCCCGGGCGGCGAGTGCGCGTCAAGTTGGGGGAGGAATTCATCAGAAATGAACAGCGGGCCATTCAAGGAGCGGCGGAACGTGTCCGCCGATGTCCATGAGCAGCCAATGAAGTGAGCAATGCGCTTTCCATTGTAACCTCATGGGCGTGGGCGAACACGTTTCGCCCCTCCTTGGGTCGAAATCGTCGGCGAGAAAGTGGTGGGCAGGCCGGGCCAGAAGGCAGGCAAGGGATTGTTAGGAGTCTTCCCAAGATGCGGAGTAGCCCGGACTGAGGCTGACGCGCAGGAATCCGAGTTCGGCGATGGGAAGAGAACGAGATGAGCTTCGCGCTCCCGCTTTCGCCGCGCATCGGCAAGTGGACAGAAATGTCCACTCCCCTTATTTTGCCAAGCCCTTGCAGTGCATCAACCGGCTGCGGATTCGAGCGTATAGCTGTCCTTGCCGTCCTTGACGAGCCAGCCTTGCTCGGCGAGCTGGGCGCGGAGGGTGTCGGACTCGGCCCAGTTTTTGGCGAGGCGGGCTTGCCAGCGGGAATCGGCGAGGGCTTTGACGGAGTCGGGAATCTCGCTGGGATGCTGCAGGATTTCTTCCGGCAAGGTGAGACCGAGGGAGCGGAGCAGGCGGTTGAATCCGGCAAGCGCGGCAGCGGCGTCGGTACCGGTCAGGTTGGCGGCCTCGCGGAGGCCGGTGAACATGCCGCCGAGCGCGCCCGGGGTGTTGAGATCTTGGTTGAGGCTGTCCCAGGCGGCTTGGAACGGGCCGAAGCCGGCGTTGGTCAGGCGGGTGTCGGGCTCGATTTTTGCGGCGAGCTGGCGGGCACCTTTGGCGAGTTTCGCGAGGGCCTCGCGGGCTCCTGACAGGGAGTCGAGGGTGAAGTTGAGCGGCTTGTGGTAGTGCGCGCCGATCAGGACATAGCGGACTTCCATGGCGGTGTGGCCGCGGGCGGCGAGGTCTTCGAGCGTGTAAAGATTGCCGAGGGATTTTGACATTTTCCCGCCATCGACGAGGAGGTGGGCGATGTGGAACCAGTTCGCGGCGAAGTGGCCGCCGCAGGCGCATTGGCTTTGGGCGATTTCGTTTTCGTGGTGGGGGAAAACGAGATCGACGCCGCCGGAGTGGAGGTCGAAGGAATCGCCGAGGTATTCCTGGATCATTGCGGAGCATTCGAGGTGCCAGCCGGGGCGGCCTTCGCCCCACGGCGAGGGCCAGAAATTCTCGCCGTCCTCGGGTTTGCGACTTTTCCAGAGGACGAAGTCGGAGAGGCTGCCTTTTTCATACTCATCCGAGCTGGAGCGGGCGTTCTGGGTTTTGCCGAGGTGGAGTTCGCGCTCGTCGAGATGGGAGAGGCGGCCGTAGCCAGGGAAGGAGGAAATTTTGAAATAGACCGAGCCGTCGTCGGAGGCGTAGGCGTTGCCCTTTTCGATGAGCGTCGCGATCATGGCGATCTGCTGGGGGATGTGATCGACGGCACCGGGCTCGATGTGCGGCGGGAGCAGGCCGAGTTTTTCGCAATCCGCGTGGAATTTCCCGGTCCAACCGGTGGTGAATTGCTGGAGCGACTGGCCGGCGAGTTGAGAATCCCGGATGGTTTTGTCGTCCACGTCGGTGATGTTGCGGACGTGCAAGGTGCGGGTGCCACCGGTTTCAAGGGTGCGCCGGAACACGTCCTGGAGGACGAAGGTGCGGAAATTCCCGATATGCGCGGCGCCATAAACCGTGGGTCCACAGCAGTAAAATCGGTAGGTGGAACCATCGATGGGTCGCAGGTCGTGCTCGGTCCGGGTCAGCGTGTCGAAAAGCCGCATGGCGGGGTGTAGTGAGCGGCGGGCCGGGAGCCAAGAGCAAAGAGCGAAACTCAGGGAGAGCTGGGCTTGGGAAGCGCTTGGCTGGCCACCTCGATATAGACCCACTCGGGGGCGCTGCCCGTGGCGATCACTTCCACGGGGACCCGGACGGTGGATTCCGCAGGCGTGGTGTTGGAGATTTGCCGGATTTCCGGTCCTGAAGTCGCGGTGCCAGAGTCACGAAAGATCGCCACGCCAAGCACCGGGGCGGCAATCAGCAACCCGAACAACCGCACTCTCTTTTTTGGAAAACCGGACACGCGAAGGCGAGGTTGGCTAATTTTTTTAAATAATCAAGATTTACGAAGTATTTTTTAACTTTCGAGGATTGGGTTTTTGCGGGATGCAAACTAGAGTGCCGCCAGACATGGTGCGACTACACGACGAGCGGGTGAAGCAGGTGGCCATCGGTGCCAGCATTTTGATCGTGCTGGCGGTGGTGGTGGCGGGGCTGTTGATCGGCTGGCGGCTGCTGCCGGGGCTGTTGGGAGAATGGGTGGGCACGATGATCGGCATCATGACGACGCCGTTTTTCATGGAAGCGTCGTTTGCGATTCTCGGCTTGGTGACGGTCATCACCTTGAATCACTGGCGGCAGCATAAGGACGGCGACGAGTTCGTGTATCTGGAGCAGGTCGCCGGCCCGGACGTGCCGAAGGATTTGCCGGATCATGCGCAATGGGCGGTTTACCGGGAGAAGCCGCTGGAGGTGGAGGAGCCTACCTTATTGGCGCACGCGGAGGGCGCGTTTGAGATCGGCGACTACCCGGCGACGGCCGAGTGGATTGGCGCGATGAGCCGCGACGAACTCGCGCAACCCGACACCCTCCGCTTGCGACTGGAGTTGGCCGAGGCGACCGGACGAGTCGATTTGGTGACGCAATTGCGAGGTGAAATCAGCCGCCCGGGGTCGCCACCGCCCTGAACTTTTGAACACTACGCGATTTTTACCTTCGGAAATGCTCTGAATGGAACTATGAATCTCGAACTTGTGACTAGCGATTTCGCTCCATTGAACCCGGCAAATTTCATGAAGATGGCCCACGGCGATCCCGAGGGACTGCGCGAGCTGGCTTTCGATTATTTCAACGACACCCGCCGGCAGATGACTGGATGGCTGGCGCTACTCGAAGCCGGGAATTTCGGGCAACTGCGGGACGAACTTCATCGCTGCAAGGGCGGTGCCTCGCTCTTCGGGCTGGAGCGAATCGTCGCCATGATCGGCGCGGTCGAAAGTCCTTCGGTACTCGAGGAGCGTGGGCTTGATTTGGCGGGTTTCGAAAAGGAACTGAGCGCGGCCGAAAGCTCGGTAATGGCGCTGTCGGATTGATCGGCACGATGGCAGCCACGATTCAAGCGCCGGAAAAAGAGCTGCGATTCACCCGCTCCGGGCAGGCAAGCTTGTTCTGGGTGAGTGCCGAGGTGCTCTCCGCAGTGGGAATCACGATGTTGGCGACCGCCATTTACCGGGACATCAACCCGCAACTGCCGCATCCGGCGTGGGCGTTGCTGCCGTTGGTCTTGGCCGCGGCCATGGTGCGCGTGGCGGTCGGGCTGACGCGCCATGCCTATTTGATCCTGACGCCGCTGGGGATTGAGATTTTTCCGTTTTTCCGGCCATCCGAGGGGATGCGGCTGGTGCTGTGGCAGGAGATCGATCACGCCGAGGTCGATGAAAAAATGTCGCGTCTGACGCTCCATCACGACGCCGGAAAATCCTCCGGCATCCATCTTTCGCTCACCCCGATTCGCGCGGACCGGCGGACCTTGCTTGCCAAGGCGGTCATCGGGCGGGTATCTCCGGCGGACACGAACGGTTAAATCGATATGCGCCCCCATTCCCGACAAATTCTCACGGTGGAAGAAGCCTTTGGCCAGAACGGCTGGCATTGCGAACTCGTCGAGGGTCGCGAGGTGCTCCGCGCCGGTTTCGACGCCCACCACACGCGGGTCGATCTGATCGCACAGGCGTTTCCACAGTTGAACGCGTTGGTCATCGTGTCCGAATCGCCGCTCGTTCTCGATGAAGAGCATTTGCCGCCGGTGTTGGAATTGTTAGCCCGCGCGAACAAGCAACTCACGCTCGGTGGCTTTGAGTATGATCTGGACCGCGAGTTCCTGGTGTTCCGCATCACCAATCTATTCGAGCGCGAGAAGTACGACGGCGACATCATTTCCTCGATGGTCCATTGCGCGATCGCCGAGCTGGACCGGATCACGCCTTACGCCGCCATTGTCCGCGACACGCCGGGGGATTTGCTCGATGATCTGGATCTTGCTCGCCTGCTGATGCGCGAGGACATCATCCCGCCGGTGCCTGGGGATGAGGAAGAAGAGTATTGAGTGAAGCGGCGCTCCATTTTTGGGATCTTCCTCGACTGGCTGGTTGAGTCCCTATAGTCCAAAGTCCATGAAGATTCTTGCCCTGCTAAGCCTGCTGACCGCTCCTGCCCTTGCCCATGAATCGGATACTTGGGAATGGACCTTGGAAAGCGGCTACCTCTGGAACGTCGGCAACAACACGGAAATCGATTACGAAATCATCCCGACCCAACTGACCCTCCGTTCACCCGTCGCGTGGACCTTGTGGGAGGACGAGGCTGGGGCCAAGTTGGTCGTTAGAAACCGCTTTTCCGCGTTGTTCGAAGCGATCACCCACGGCCCGGAAGACACCTATCTGGGACTCGCCGCCGCACCTTCCATCGAGTATTGGTTTCCATCGCAAAAGACCTCGGCGTTTTTCTCGATCGGCGGCGGCCTTGGCTGGACCAACAGCTCCGGCGGCGAACAAGGCATGGGCCAGGACTTTACCTTCAACTGGTTTGGCCAGCTTGGCCTGCGCCAGAAAATCACCAAGGACATTTCCATCCTCGGCGGTCTCTATTTCATCCATCACTCGAACCTCGGTCTAACCGATCCGAATCCGGGGATCGACGCGCTCGGCTTCACGCTGGGATGCAGTTGGAAGTTCTAACGGGATGATGGTTTCCCGCGCATGGATCGGGTCAGGAGTCCGCTGCCCGATGCAAAAAAAAGCACGGTCGCGTGAGCGACCGTGCTTTTGTGACTTCATCCAAGTTCGAGTAGGACTCTACCAGTTGCTCCGCTCGACAAACACCATATCGTATGGCCGCAGATAGAAGGCCTTACTGTCATAACCGCTCAGGGGATTGTCCAGATTCAAGACGTAGCGCTTCTGGGTTCCTCGCTCGTTCCGGATCACGTAAACCTTCTTGGGATTGGCCAATTTCGAAAACCCGCCAACTTCCATCACCGCCTCAAGTGCCGTGAGCGAACGATCAAGGCCCACCTTGCCCGGTGCGAGCACTTCTCCCGCGACGTAAACCGATGCGGCTGGCTTTTCCAAACTAACAAATACCGTCGGATCATTGAGCCGCGGTTCGTACATCTCGGTCAGGGACGCTTGCAGCGAACTGGCGGAGCGACCGCTGGCCGTCACATTGCCAACCATCGGCAGTCCGATTTTACCATCCGGCGGGATTTTCAAAGTCTGGTTCAACTCGGGTGCGCCAGGGTAAGTTACACGGATCGTATCACCCACTGATAGCATCCCGGTTGGCGTTGCGGAGTATGCATTTCCAGGAATACTGTAATTCGTTGAACTGCACGCTGCCGACAATAGAAAGGCTGCGGCCAACAGCCCGCCCGCAAACGCGGCGCGAAGACTCGGCCGCTGGCCATTGAATTTCGCGAACGAACGAATAACGCGCCGCAAGGCGCCCGGAGCTTTCAAGTTCATGGTTTTCATAGGCGGGTGGAAGGGCATTGGATTGAGAGTTGCTGGGACTGGATTTCCGGTCGGGGAGGGCGATTCATTGCTGACGCGAGTCAATGAATTCTGGGAAGCTTCTGCCTGCTATTCCGGGAAAAGTCACTACCTTTCTTTGCGCCGGGAACCCGCGTCCCCTCCCTGGCGCGGATTCGACGCGTATTGACGCTATTCCTGTTCAGCGGTCGTTTTGGGTGGCCTGCTTGCCGATTGTGCAAGCCGCAGGTTTGCGGCCTCTCAGCCACCATGCTATTACAAACAGTGGCACCAAAGAGACCGCGAAAAAAACCGGCCCTCCCTTCCGATGAATCCAACTGTCGATCATCTCAGGGCCGACGCGGACGCAAAGCCAGCCGATCACATAGATCCTGACGGCATTGCGCAGGATCCCGAGGGGCAACACCGCCGCAACCAGTGCGATTCTCCGCGGCACCGTCGGCAGGAATAAATAGCCGGCAAGCACGCTGGTGATGAAAAGCACCCACGAAGAGCGGATGCCACTGCACTCCTCGGCCACCTTAAGGACGACTCCAGGCAGCACGAGAACCTGACCGCTTCTGAATATGGGAACACCGCCCATCGAAAAAAGAGTTTCAGCCAATTGCGCGGACATCACCATCAGGACCCGCTCCAATTGCCCGACCGCAACATCTGGCAGCGGAATCATGAACAAGAGAAATCCCATTGGAAACATGGCCGAGCGCATCCATCCGCTGCCCGCAAACAGAAGGCCGATCCCCCACACGAATCCAACCCACGCGAGGACTCTCAATGCTATCAAATCGACCTCCGCCCAAGGGGGATTGGAAACAAACGTCCATCCGAAAACAACTCCCGCCAGCAATATCACGCTGCCGCCCGCCACGGGTGAAGGCTTCGAGTCCCACGCCAATACCTTGCGGCCGGTCACCAACAGATAGGCGGAAACCAAAGGAATCAGGATCACATGGGAGTGCAGGTCCGAACCCACGGCGATTCGGAACCAGGTTGGGAACACGGGGATAAACATCACGCAGACCACCCCGAGAGCCGCCAAAGCGCCCCACAAGCGGCGGTTGCCCATGGCACTGTAATCCACGGCTACCTCGTGATTCGCCTGGAGGTCTGTGGCATCCGGCGCTTGATCGTGTTCAATCATCTCCTCGATTCCCCATCCACAAGTTCACCCGCTTTCTCCCATGCAGGGAATCCGCATGCCCGTCAGTGTTTGTCTGCTAGATATGTCTCCCAGTCCGGTGGCAGCGGAGCCTTCTCCACGCCACTTTCGATCCGTCCTTCCCAAGCCGGATTGAAGCTGGTGCTGGTGCCATAGACCATGATCAGATCCTCGCTGCCAATACTGCGCAGCGCGTGCGCCACCCCGGAAGGAATCACCACCGC
>JANOZJ010000180.1:0-1819 GCA_031429315.1 Akkermansiaceae bacterium | reverse complement strand
TCCGCCCTACGCGGCCGGCATCCGGCAGTTTGAAAAAGCACTGCCCAAGGCCCGCCTCGTCGCGCTGTTTGAAACCGCGTTCTATCAGTGGACCTCGCCGGCATCCTATAACTACGCGATTCCCCAATCCTGGCGGGATATAGGCATCCGCCGCTATGGCTTCCACGGTGCCAGCCACAAGTTCATCGCCGAGCGCTCCGCAGAGTTATGCGGTCGCGACGATGTCGCGGAAATCGCCCGCCGTCTCTATCAGGATGGTCCGCAAGCCGTCGGCGGCAAATCGTTGCGGGTCATTTCCTGCCATCTCGGCGGTTCGAGTTCTGTTACCGGAATCCGCGATGGCGTGGCCGTCGGCTCCAGCATGGGATTTTCCCCGCAGAGCGGACTGCCGCAAAACAACCGCGTCGGCGACCTCGATTCCGCCGCGATTCCTTTCGCCATGCGCACGCTCGGCATCTCGCTCGACGAGGCCGAACGCCAGTTGACCAAAGAGTCCGGCTTGCTCGGCTTGTCCGGCGTCTCGAACGATGCGCGCGACATCAATGCCGCCGCCGCGCAGGGAAATGCAGCCGCCCAGCTCGCCATTGATGCGAATGTGCATTCGATTCGCCACTGGATCGGTGCCTTCCTGCTGGAACTCGGTGGCCTGGATGCTCTCGTCTTCACCGCCGGTATCGGCGAAAATGGCACAGCCACCCGGGCTGCCGTTTGTAAAAACCTCGCAGCATTCGGGATCCACCTCGATGCTGCTAGAAACGCTGCCTGCCACGCCACCGAGGCCGTCATCAGCACCGATGATTCACCCGTGAAAATCATCGTCATTCCCGCGAACGAAGAACTCGTTCTCGCCCGCGAAGTCTATCGCAAGCTCTCCTAGTTCTCTCTCACAACTCACACCAAACATATACTACCATGGCTAAACAAGCAGTTGGACTCCTCGAAACCCGCGGCCTCGCCTGTCTCGTCGTCGGCGTTGACGCGATGCTCAAATCCGCAAACGTCGAACTCGTCGGTCCGATGAAACAAGTCGGCAGCGCTCTATGCAATGCCGTCGTCACCGGCGACGTCGCCGCCGTCAAAGCCGCGCTCGATGCCGGTGCCGCCGCCGCTTCCGAGTCCGGTGAAGTCGTCAGTGCCCACGTCATCGCCCGTCCAGACGATGCGCTCGAAGGTGTCCTTCCCAAGGATGCCGCTGCCGCAGCCCGCGCTCCACGCAAGTAATTCCCTAACGCCGCACCCGTGATCCTAACCGGTCGCTGGTGCGGCCTCACCCCAATCCCAGATGTTTCTAGCAGAAGTCATCGGACAAGTCGTAGCCACGAAGAAGGACGAACTCATGGTCGGAAGGAAACTTCTCCTGCTTCGTCCCAAGCTCGTTGATGACAAGGATCCGTCCAAGTTCAAGGACGGCCAGAACACCATTGTCGCGATCGACACGGTGGGTGCCGGCGAGGGCGAACTCGTGCTCTTCTGCCAGGGCAGCTCGGCCCGTGCCGCGCAGGGGCTGAAGCTCATCCCGGTGGATGCCGCCATCGTCGCGATCATCGATCGCGTCGAAGTCCTCGGCAAAACCGTTTACAAAGGCGGTTAGATCCATCCGTTTTACTAACCGACCAGGCCTCGCGCCGTTTTACACATTTCACTTTCCCGCATGAAAACTCTCGATCCAGAAACCCTGCGCTCCGTCGTCGAATCCGTTATTTCCCGGCTTGCGACCACCGGGGGCCAGACCACGCCGGCACCTGCCGCCGCCAAGTCATCTTCCTGCGGCTGCGGTTGCAGTGGTGGATCCGGCCAGCGCGGCGTTTTCACCTGCGTT
>JANOZJ010000179.1:0-3916 GCA_031429315.1 Akkermansiaceae bacterium | reverse complement strand
GGCTGATTCGGCACGGCGGGTGGTTCTTGGTGGAAATTCTGGGCCGTCATTGACTGATACCAACCATCCTATGCGGAATAACGCCGAAGAAGGGATCAAAAACTCCGGCCTCCGCACCTCAAACGTCCCGTTTCAGTTCCCTGAACAACCAAGCTCGCGCATAAATCCAGTCCCGCTTCGCAGTGGGTGTCGAAATGCCGAGGGCCTCAGCGGTTTCCTCGATCGTCATTCCTACGAAATAGCGCAACTTGACCACCTCGGCCTTGCGCGGCTCGATTTGGGCGAAGCGATCGAGGATATCGTCAATGGCGAGAATTTCGTCATCCTTTACGGAAGGAACGGCGATGATGTCTTCCACGTAACCGGTCCGCTGCATTTCGCCGCCGTGACGCACGGCTTTACGATGCCGTGCACGGTCGATCAGGATGCGGCGCATGGCTTCGGAGGCCGCGCAGAAAAAGTGCTTTCTCCCTTGCCACTGTTGTTCTCCGGGCGAGAGCTTCAGGTAGGCTTCGTGCACCAGGGCGGTCGCCTGGAGGGTATATGCCTCTGCTTCCTGCCCCAAGCGCCAGGCCGCCAGTTTGCGCAACTCCCCATAGACGAGCGGAATCAGATCCTCCGCCGCTTGCCTGTCTCCCTCGCTTGCTGCGTTGAGAATGCGAGTCACGTTGTCGCTGCCGTGTTCCATTCCACACGCTCCCGTTTTCCCAAAGCCTCTGGCAATCAAAACCGAACGTGAAAGATGATCTGCCCCCGAGCACCCGCGCATTTTAAGGAAAAGGCGTCCCGGTTTTGAGCATCGTCCGATTTTGAACCGAGTGAAACCCTAGCAGACCCACGGTTGACAAAATGAACATCCCACTCGTCTTTTGAAGCATGCCCGGTGCTCACGGCGGACGAGCCGATCCGCTCCAGCCGCCTTACGTTTTGCGACCTAACATCGCGGACCTTGAAGCAAAGACTCTATCTGTTGGGAATCGACGTGCCGGAGAGGATGTGATTTTTCGCTCGTGCTTGTCGGTCGGACACGCTCTGTTGCTGAGCCATGACATTCCCGCCAAATTCACGAGATTTTGGGAAAGCTCCCGCCGGGCAGCTTGGGTTTCTGATGGTCTTACTTTGCGGCGCGGTCGCTCTAACGTCGTGCGGATGGATGAACCGCGTCCACAGCAAGGAGACCGTTTCATTCGCGGACAACCTTCGTGAGACCCGTCAGGAAATCATTGGGAGGGCCACAGTCAAGGGCTTCCCAGGCGATTCCCCCGCGGTTGAGATTCAGGGAGACAAGAAGGACCGTAACAGGATTGCTTGGCCTCCCCCTGCTCCGGACCCCGCAACTTTGGACTCCTCCGTCCAGTGGCGTTTTGAACTGCTGGAATACACGAACTACAGAGTATCACTAACCGACATCCTGCGGGTTCGGGTCTGCGGGCAAGTCGTCTTCGACGCATCCGTCTGCGAGGTTCACCATTGTCCCATGACCCGGGTCGTGGATGAGTTTGCTGGGAGATCTACCCCCGACTCGTTTGGCGAAATTTGCCGCTCCTGTTTTCCCCACACGGGCACGGGATTTCCGGTTTGCCAGTTCTATAACAATTTCTGGGTCACCTGGCGTTGCTCCAAGTGCGTGGATGCGGGAAAAGTCTGGTGCCGCAAGCACTTGGCCAGCGCTCCGTTTTTCTGATAATCCATTGGGAAGCCCGGAAGAATCTTGCCGTCCGCCTTGCCCTACCTATTCTCACGCGACAGCCTCCCAGCAACCCCCACCCATGCCTCCCTTTTACGTCATCGGCCACAAGAATCCAGACACCGACGCGATCTGCTCGGCCATCGGCTACGCCGCCCTGCTCCGTGCCGTGGGCGAGGAACCCAACGCGATCGCCGCCCGCTGCGGCGAGATTTCCCAGCGGACCAAGTGGGTGCTGGAGCGGGCGGGCCTCGATGCCCCGATGTTGCTGACCGACGTGCGGGTGAACTCCGGGATGATTTGCCACCGCAAGGTCATCAAGGTGGGGCTGGCGGACACTTTTCTAACTGCCTACCGGCGGATGCTTGCCGCAGAAATCCGCTGCGTGCCCGTCGAGGACGTGGATGGCAACCTCTGCGGCATCCTGCGCTATTTCGATTTGCTCAGACTCCTGCTGCCGGCCGACACGGAAGGCCTCAGCGTGCGGACCATCCACGTTTCCCTCGCCAAGCTGGCGGACACGCTCCAGGCGGAAAGCCTCGGTGCCGTGCTGCCGTCCCCGGAGTTTGAGGAAGACATGATCCTGCTCGTCGGCGCGTCCTCCCAAGCCACCGTGGACAAGCGGCTCAAGCAAGCGGTGGAGGAAGGAAATGTCAGCAAGTTCCTGGTGATTTGCGGCGACCGCCCGATCGTCCAGCGCTACGCCATCGACCACGGGGCCCGCGCGCTGCTGGTCACCGGCGGCAATCCGGTGTCAGCGGAAGTTCTGGCCTACGCCGTGCGCAAGGGCGTGATCGTCTTGCGATGCCACCAGGATACCGCGAGTGCCTCGACCTTGATCCGCTGCTCCCGCACCGTCCGCCATGTGATGGAGAAAAATTTCCAGACCGTCGGGGCTACCGAGCCGATATCGCGCTTGCGCAAACGTCTCGCCGCAGTTGATCAAGATCTGTTTCCGGTGGTCGAGCACAGCGGTGGCAAAATGATCGGCGTGCTGGCGAAGTCCGATTTCGTCGATCCGCCGCGCATCCGCCTCGCGCTGGTCGATCACAATGAATACGCGCAAGCCGTCAACGGCATCGAGGAAGCGGAAATCACCGAAGTCATCGACCACCACCGTCTCGCCGGCGACCTCGTTTCCCGCGAACCGATCCGCTATCTCAACGAGCCCGTGGGCTCGACCTGCACGCTCGTCGGCCGCAAGTTTTTCCACCGCGGCCTCATGCCCGCGCCCAGCGTGGCCATGTGCCTGTGCGCCGGCATTGTCTCGGACACGCTGTGCCTGACCTCGCCGACGACCACATTGTTAGACCGTGAAATGCTCACCTGGCTCAGTGGCGTGGCGGGCGTGGATCCCAAGAAATTCACCGACGAGTTTTTCGCGGTCGGTTCGCTCATCGCTAACGGCACGCCGGGCGAAATTCTCAACGCCGACCGCAAGGAGTTCACCGAGCAGGGCTTGTCCGTGAGCATTTCCCAAGTGGAAGAGCGCGATCTCCACGGTTTCGCCGCGCGGCGGGTCGATCTGGAAGCCGCCCTGAGGGAGCTTTTCAACCATCACAAATACGATCTCGCGGTGCTTGCCGTGACCGATGTCGCGCTCCATCACAGCATGATTCTCGCGATCGGCCAGGATGCGACCTTGGCGAGATTTCCGTTCGAGCGGATGGATGAAACGCTGTTCCACGCCCCGGGCGTCGTCAGCCGCAAGCGCCAGATTTTCCCGGCCGTCTGCGAGGCGATCCAGCTCTCGCGGTAAACTGTAGCCGTCGCACTTCCCGGCAGCGGCACCCACAGCGCGCCGCGACCTTCACTGTTCCAAATACCCGCTCAGCACCTCGCGCAAACTGGTCCTCGCGCGGAACAGCAAGCTCTTGATTGCGGAAACGGATAGACCGAGCACTGTCGCGATTTCCTCGTAGGAAAGCTGCTCGTAGCGCCGCAGCACCACCGCCATTCGCTGGGATTTCCACAAGCTCGACGCGCCCTTCGACGCCGCCGTCGTAGAAATCCACCTCGCACACTTATGGGTGCGTTTCGGCGATGCTCTTCGCCCAACTCTCCCACGCCATGGGTCTCAACGATGTTTGTGACTGGCTGCGCCTTAAATCCGGCGTGCTGGCTCGCTTCGGTGTCACGCCGCCATCCAAGAATGCCCTCTCCCATGCCAACAAGGAACGCAACGCGGAGTTTGCCGAAAAGCTGTTCTGGTCGCTGCTAGGTCATCTC
>JANOZJ010000178.1:0-6729 GCA_031429315.1 Akkermansiaceae bacterium | reverse complement strand
CACCGGCATTTCGATCCGGTTTTCGGTGATCACATTGGTCACCGGATTGCCCAAGGCGTCGGTCGATGACGATTGGATCGGACTGCCGTAGTTGATGAATCCTTCGAACTCGACGATTTCCGGCACGAAGCGCAGGTCGATGACGAAATCGTTTTCACCGATGGTAGGCTCGATTTCGAGGGTGACCCCGGTGTTGCGGGTGTCGAACGCGGTTGGAGTCGCAGGAGTGACGGGGAAACTGCCGCCGCCGCCGCCGCTGAGACCACCCAGAAGTCCGCCGAGGTTGCCGTTGCTGCCGGTGCTTTGTGGAAGTTCCGGGGGTTCGTATTCGGTCGGATAGATAAACTCGCGGACGATTTCGATCGTCGCCTTTTGACCGGACTTGGCGGTCACCGACGGTGCGGTCATCAGATCGGCGCCCTTTTTCTGGGCGAGACCGCGCATGATCAACTGGACCTGGCCGTCCGAGAACAGACCGGTTAGAGCGGCGATGCCTGGAGCGACATTGGCCCGTTGGGCGGTGCGGCCCGGGTTGTTGAGGATCGCGTCGATGCTGTTGCGGTTGACCGCCTGGTCGCCACTGCGCAGACCGTTGGTCGAGCCATACTGGGTGAACTGGTTGGGAGCGGCTGGGATGCCTTCCACCGAAGTTCCATCAATCGGGCTGATGAAGTCGGAGCCGGTGCGGCCACCTTGGTTGCCGATGGTGCCACCGCTGCCGAAGACCGTATTGGACAGGCCGAACGGGGAGATGATCCAGTCGAAACTCAGTTCATCGTTGTTTTCCTCAGAAATTTCAACGAACTTGGTGGTGATCTTCACCTGTTTCGGAGCCCTATTATACTGCTGGACGAGCTGCTCGACCTTGTCGAGTTCCCCGGGAGTGTTAGTCACCAGCAGCGAGCCCGAGTTGGTCAAGGTCGCCGAGCTGCCTTCGGCAAAGCTGATGCCCGCTGTGATGAGAAGTTCGCGGATCGCCTTGCGCGGCTTAAGCGCACTTGCCGCGCCCGCACTGGTTTCGGCGAAGGGATCTGCGGCGGCACCACCGCCACCATCGCCACCACCACTGTCGAGTGCGGTTTGGAAGTCAGGAGGAACCCGGAAGGTGCGGGTGAAGATTTCCTCGCCGCTTTCGGTCGCCGGGACCAAGGTCACCGCGAAGTCATCGACCTTGTAGCGGAGGCGGGTTTGATCGCAGATATACTTGAGGGCAACCGCCAACGGCACATTGCGAATCCGCAGTTCCTTGACGCGGAGGGTGCCCGGATCGCTGCCAGCCATTGGCAGTGCTTCGGGGGCACCGGCAGCGGGAACGCCGGCGTCGGCGGCACCGGCACCGCCTGTGGCGCGCGGACGACGAATCACGAAGTTGACACCTTTTCGCGCAGGATCGAGTTCGGTGGTGTCGAGTTCCGCCGCACGCAGGCGGAGGTAATCAATGGCTTCCTCAACGGTGGTGTCCTCGAAATCAATCTTCGGAATCACGATCGTCTGGAGCTTGCGGGTGATGTATTGGACGCCGATGGTCGCTTGGTCACCACCAATCCGGATTTCCACATCCACCGGACTATCGGCAGGAACCGCGAGTTCCCAGGCGGCATCCACCTGACCTAGCAGTTCGGAGCGGGTTTGGTCGTAGGCGGCGCGATAGTAATCGGATTTGGCGACGGCGACTTGTTCAAGTCCGCGGCGGGCGGCGGTGTTGTATTTGTCGATCCGGAGCACATTGTTATACTCGCGGTTGGCATCGTCATACTTGCCGAGGTTGAAGTTACCTTCGGCGGTGTAAAGGCCGCGACGGACCTTGTCGACGTTCTGTGTGTGTTCGAAGGTCAAAGCCGGGTTGGTGCGGATTGGGTCATCGAGGTAACCGAGTTCACGCCTGGCGTCGGCATTGTTAGAATCCTCTACAATAACGCTATCGAGAAGCACGCGGGCTTCGGCATATTTGCCGACCTTACGATACTGCATCGCCAGCGCCACGCAGGCGTCACTGTAATGCGCGATGTAGCTCTGGCGGCGATCCGATACCATCGGCGCTTGTGGAAGCTTGCTTAAGGCTTGCTTGTACTTGTCAACTGCCTGCTGGTAATCTCCTTTGGCGTAAGCGGCACGTCCTTCGTTCAGAAGCACGTCACCTTCGGCGACGTCATTCTGGCGGCGGATCATTTCACGTTGGGCGAGACCGCTGAGGCCGGAGCCGCCTTCCCCTGCATTCACAACCGTGATGGTGACTGGCATGGACGATGCCACGGCCATCAACGCGAGGGCAGTGCGACTGGAACGATAAATTGGCATTTTTTGCATGGTGATCTGAGGTTTTCTGGCGATGTTTTCGAGGTTTGGAAAGCGATTTTTTTGAAGAACTTAGTCATCCATCTTGGGCAGGCTGCCCTTGGGAATCACGAGGGACTTCTTTTCACCAGCGGCATTGGTGTATTCAACGGTGATGGAGTCGGGAGTGACGGTTTTGAGAAGGTAGTCCTTCTTCGCACCATCGGGAGGAAGGGCAAATGTCATGTTCTCCTCCACCTTGAATTCCTTGCCCTGCTGGCCGAGCGCTTCTAACGAGAAGACCGCCGTCCTGTCATATTTCAAATGCTCATTCATGCGCTCTTCCGAGAGCGGGGAAGGAAACTCATAGATCGTGCCCGGCTTGTTCGGGCGCTGGTCTTCGATGCGCACGATGGTCACATCCTTCTCAACCTTGGTCGCCTTGTTGAGTTCCTTGCGGACCTCCGAACCGAGAAGCTTGAACCGGTTGGCCATGGTGCCTTTGGCAAAGAACAGCCCGTTAGGCTCGATCATGTCCGCAGCCCCGGTTTGATTGGTCCCACCCTTGGTGTCCTGATACTTGAACGGGAATTTCCCGCCATCCCCGAAGCTTGGACGGATCACCCAGCCGAGACTTTCGTCCTTCATATACATCAGCTTGGCGATGAGCGGAGGAAATGCCCTGGCATTGTTAGGATCGGTCTTTCCGGTGTATTCCTCAAGGTTGGAGAAGCCATCCTGGTCGGGGTCGCGCGCCGGCGAATCGCCAAATCCCGGGTCGAGGCGATTGTCGAGCCACCAGGTGTTAGGAATCGGCGGATGGACGAGCGTGGAATCCTTGCCGGCCAGGTCGATGGTGGTCTCGGGCGCGGAGCTTGGAACAAACAGGGGAATTCCGACGAAGAGATCCACCGGCCGGTCGCCGGCGAGGGCCCTCACCCAGGTGCGGTCGAGTTTGAGCGAAGCAATCGCCTTGGGGATCAAATCCGCGCCGCGGACAGCGGCGGTGTTGTTGCCGCCGCCCTTGAGGTTGGTGCCGAAGTCGGTTTCGACACGGTCCAAATTGCGCCACCCCATGTAGGCGAGGCCCAGGGCAATGGCGACGGCTCCGCCGAGGGCGACTTTTTCGTAATTCGTGGAAAACCAGGACATGGTTGGGAAAGGGTCGGTTGTCGGGGTTAAGGAAGTTTCTTGGCGGGAAGAAATTCGAGGAGATCGAGCCGGAGGAAGACCTGGACTTGCTCGTTTCCTAAAACTTGGGACAGGATCCGGCCGGAGTCGGCGGCTTTCGGAGCCACTGCGGGCTTCTCGGGAGTGGCGGCGGCGGCGGGCGCGTCATCGCCGGGCAACACGAATCCGCCGCCGAAGGGGTCGGCTGCCGCCGCAGGCTTGGAGGAGGCGGCTTTTTCAAACTGGGCATCCGCCGCACGCGGTGGGTCCTTCTTTGCGTTGGTCACCCGCAGCGAGCGCACCACGATGTATTGATTGTCCTGCTTGTCGATCGAGGAAATGAACTCGCGCGCCGACTTCTCGGGACCGGTGAAGGTGATTTCCAGCGGAAATGGCCGGGCCGCCATCGTCGCCGGCGGGGCAAATACCTGGCCCTCATCCTCCGGCAGGGGCTGCCGATAGAGATTCTTCAGCTCGGTGGGCTTCGCCTTGGCCAAGGCCAGTATCAGGGTCTTGATCGAGCCGAGCTGATAGTCGAGAGTCCCGGTCGTGTTAGGCGAAGCCAAGCGATCCTTGTATTTCTCAAATCCCATGAAGAAGGCTTCGGGAACCGCCGTGCCAGCCTCCTCGAAAGCCTTGCGAACCTCGGTATTGGCGGCCAGCAAGTGGGTCGTGAACTCCTGCGGGGTGAGGTTCTTGATTTCCTTCGGGCGGTATGGCGCGAACGCGGACTGGATCGATTCCACCGCTTTGACGTAGTCCCCGAGAGCCTTGCTCTTCTCGTTCTTGTTCTCGATGGTCGGATAGAGCGCCGACTTCTCGAAAATGGCGGCTTCGCCGGCCGCAGCGCCGTATTGCGCCGTGGCTTCGTCGTAACGCTTCGAGCCTTGGGAACCCACCACATACAACAGGATGACGCCCGCGAGAGTGCCACCGCCGAGGGCGACCATAAACTTGTTATCCTTGATCCAACTCATAATTCAGAAGGCAAATGGTTGATGAAATTCACTTGATCGCGACTTCGCGAGCCAATGGCAGGGTGATTTCAAACGGAAGCCCGAGCTCCCCGGCCTTGCCGGCCACGGTGATATCCAAAATCCGGTCATCGCTGAGGTTCACGTCCACGCCCTTGGCGTCCTTGACCTGAAAGCGGAAGGTAGACGACTTCTCGCGAAGGTTTTTCAACAGCTCGGAAACCACGTTCTGGCTGGTCGAAGTGCGCCAGAATCCCTTGATCCGGACGGCGTTGGCGGTCACCGCGCCGGATGCGACAGGGGCTCCCTTTTTGGTCGGGACTGCAGCGTCGTCCACCTTGATATCAACCAGCGAAGAGGTGCCGTAGGCGGCTGCCGCAAAATCATTCTTGATCACGGATTTGCCGCTGCGTGCCTTGGCATCTGGCTTTCCGCCCGTTGCCTTCGCGTCCACCGCGGTCGGGTCATAGCCATAAAGAGGTTCGAAGTCGGTCAACCAGACCGCGTCGCTGGCGAAGGCGCCGCGGAGTTCGGCGATCACATCCATCCAGTAGGCGTGGGCCGTTTCCGCATCGGTATAACCGCTGGCGATCTGGCGGAGGTTATCCTCTTTCTTCAAAAGCTGATCGATGTCCGCCTTGAGCGGAGCCAAGGTCATCCGCCGGTCCTCCATCCGGGTCATCTCTTCCTTGGCTTTGGCGGCCGCGACATTCTGGAACACCGCCCAGACCGCCATCCCGCCTAACAAGATCGCCGCCGCCGCAATGAGGAACGGCTTGCGCCGGTCCGCCGCCCGCGATTGCTCAACGACCATCGGCACCAGGTCGATGTTGATCGCGGATTTGCCGATTCCGCGCAAGCCGAGGCCGACGAGTTCACCCATCAGGTGGCCTTCGCGTTGGACCATGGCGGCATCGACGCCCTTGCCGATGGTGACGTTTCTAACCGGGTTGAAATACTCGACCGGGAGATTCAGCTTTTCTTGGAAAAACTCGAGAGTGTAAGGGAGATTGGCACCGCCACCGGCCAGCAGCACCCGCCGCGGCGCGCTGCCACCGTGCTGGCTGCGGTAATAATTGGTGGTGCGGGCGATTTCCGCTGGCAGGCGGGTCAGGGCATTGCGGATCACCATGGCCAACGCGGCCACGGCTTCATCCATTTGCTCGGTATGGCCGCCGCCCAAGGCGACGAGGCCGTTGGAGATCTTTTGATGCTCGGCCTCCATGAAGGAAATCCCGTATTCCTTGGCGATGGCGGCGGTGATCGCTCCGCCACCGATGTTGACGCTGCGGGTGAAGAAGCGACGGCCTTCGATGTAGAGGAGGTTGCTGCTCTTGGCACCGATGTCGATCAACAGGATCGGCTCTTCTGGATTGCCATAGGTGGCGCGGAAAGCGTTGTAGATAGCCATCGGCGCGACATCGACTTCCGCAGTGCCGAGACCGCTGTCGTTGACGGCGGAATTGAGTTCATCGAGTGCTTCCGCCTTGATGGCGACGATGACCACTTCCTTGTCGTCGGCCCCTTCGATGAGTTCGTAATCCCAGACGACTTCCGCCAGCGGGAACGGCACATGTTGCTGCGCCTCGAAGGTCACCAACTGCTCGATGTTGTCATCCTGCAGCGGCGGCAGCTTGACGAAACGGGTGAACACCGACTGGCCTGAAATCGCATAGCGAGCCTTGGTCTTGCCGACTTTGAGTCGTTGCGCGAGATCGGCAATCGCCACCCGGGTTTGGGAAACTTTGGACGACTCCATCGCGGGATCCGCAACGATCGTTTCCGAGTCGTAGGCCTTGAGGATCAGGCTGCCATTTTTCGAGACTTCGAAAACGGCCATGCCGATGCGCTGAGATCCGATGTTGAGTGCGACGGTGGTCTGATTGTCAGCCATGATGCGATATTGATAGAGGGAAAAGGCTTGAAGGCGGAGACAGGGGCGATGCCGGAATCAGCGGCGTTCCGCGCTGATTTCCGCATAGCGATCCCACCACATGGTGCTGAATGGCGTCTCACTCTTGTTGAGAAGCGGCACCGTCTCGCTGCGGGAAATTTTGTCCGACGCCGCGTTCCACCAGCCGGCCTTGATCTTGTAAGATTCCTCAAGCTTCTTCTCGCCGTTCACGAGGACTTCGTAGCCGACATACTCGACGGAGTTCTTGCCGCCCTTGTCGGAACCGGTGAGGCGCTTGATCGAACTCGGTGACAGATAGACCGAGCAGTAAATGTCTTCCTCCAAAGGCACGTTCACATGCTCGATGGTCTTGGTGAGCAGCAGCATGGTGCCAGCCTTCTCCGGGTTCTTCACCGC
>JANOZJ010000177.1:0-10481 GCA_031429315.1 Akkermansiaceae bacterium | reverse complement strand
CCGCGTCGATTGGTTCTCGGTAAACTCGCTTTCACAGGTGGTCGGTGTTGTGCGCGTTATACTAAATCGCGGAAACTGGCTCCGGGCTGGTTGCCCGGGCCACTGTGGCGCGGGCATCCGGCCCGCCGCCTCTTGAGTTTCACGAATTGGGAAATCTGGTTTGATTCCTTGGCCTCTACCAGGTGAGCGTGTCGGTCCGCCCCGTGGGAATCCAGTAGGTAGCGCGGTTTTGCGACGGGTCGATCTCGAGCCTCGCACTCCATGTCTTGGAGGCGTCGCCGTCGATGACGGTGACCGAAGGCACGCCGTCCGGCCCGATCACCCGTGCCTCGGTGGTGTAGAAATCGACATAGTTCCAATACTGGACAATACTGACCCGCTGGCCCGTTGATGTCGTCGCTGAGCAGAGTGTGTGCTCCATTCCGAAAATATCTGGCAACCACACTCCACTTCCCAACGGCAGGACCGCGGCGATGAGCAGCGATATAGTTAGGGTGAGCCATCCCAGAGGACCGAAGGATTTCCGTCGAGAGACGAGGCGATAGGTCGCGGCCACTCCGATGACGGTCAGCAAGGGGATGAAAAAGATGAGATTCAGCATGGGCTTGATTGGATGGGTGGGGTGACCGGATCAGGACTCCCTTTTCCTCCGCATCAGCGCGGCGGCGGTGGTGAGAATAACTAACAAACTGGTCGAAGGCTCCGGCACGCTTGGCACCTTCGGCGTGGCGTCGCCATCGGCGGGTGTTAGGCCGTGTTCATTGTATTGCTGCTGGGTTTCTAAGACCACCGCGCCGGACCATGGGGTGACGAGCTGATAACGGGCCGCCAGCTCCGCGCGGGCGGCGTCGGTTAGATTGGCCGCGGGATCTTCTGCGGTGGTGGCTGCCCACAGCCGGGCGAGTTGATCCCACACTTTTTTGGTGGTTAGACCGTCGGCGCTTGCGGCGCGTCTCCAGTGCCAGCCGATTTCTTGGCGTTCGGTCCGCAGGTCTTTGAGGAATTGCGTGAAGTCGCGTTCCGGATCCGACAAGGATGGCCCGCGGAGGAGGCAGCCTGTCAGATAGAGGGATTCTCCCAGGCGGTTGGGACCGGGCACCGCTTCCACTTCGTGAATGACGGGATGGTTGGTGCCTCGCTCTAGCAGTTGCAACAAGGCTTCGGACTGCGACAGCCGGACTGCCTGCGGCCCGTGGATCCATACCACCGGGCAGGCGTTTTCCCGGGAAAGCCGGATGCCTTCGCGTAGTGCGGATTCGTTGTCCCTTCCTCCCGAAAACGAGTGGCTCTTCAACTCCTCCGGCGTCACCCGCCGGGCCTTGTCGTCCGCGAGCACGAGCACCAGCTCGCCCTGGCTGCCGAGGGATTTCGTGATCCAATCCTTCGCTCCGGCCAGGGACAGCGAGCCGTCGATGACCACCACCAGCTTGCTTGCCGCCGGGCGGGTCACGGTGATCGGCTCGCGGATCAGGAAACGCTCCTCTGGTTTTGCAAAACGATCCTCACACCACGCCACTGCGGCGGCGGCTGGCAGCGGTTCCGTGACGAGCGCGGTGCCCGAACCCATCAGGCTCATGCTGCCGAGCGTCGCCGGCAGCGAGTATCCCGGGCCGTCGCGATTCGCGGCCACCGGCTTGGTTCCGCCGGTCAGCTCGAACGCGCAATCGCCCTGCATCCAAACCGCGTTTTCGAGATTGTCGGCGATGCCGAAATTCCGCTCGACCACGAATGGCAGCTCCCAGCGCCGCGCATCGAATGGCGCCGTGACGCCGAAGCGGATCTTCATTTCGCCATGCGCCGGCACCGGGAAACACTGCACCATCACCGTGTCCGGACCCACCATGTTCACCAACACCGGATCGCGCCGCTGCACCACGGCCACCGCTTTGTAGGCCGCTTTGACCTTGGAAACCGTGCTAAACGCCGCCTCGCGCGGTTCGCCATTCACCCACAACGTCAGCCGGGAAACCCGGCCGTCGCGCGGCAGTTTCACCTTGCAGCGCGCTTCCTTTGCCTGGCCCGAGTCGTTTTTGAAAACCATGGTCCACTCGCCGTAGCCGATCCGCGAAACGGCGTCCACATGGCCGTCGAACCGGGATTGCGCGAGATCCAGATTCTTCAGCCGCATCGCCACCTCGTCGCCGCCGTGGTTTTCGTCGAAATCGAACTCCTGCAAGACGTCGCCACGCCCGACCAACGAACTCCCTCGATTTCCGGGCGGTTTCATGGAGTTGAATGGCTTCCCGGTCACCCGGAAATACACGTCGCGCACGGTTTCTGTGTTCATGGGTTGGAAATTTCCGCCCTCGTTGAAGACCGCCAAGGGAGCCTTGCAGAAGTTGAGCACCCAGCCGGAAATATCCGTCGCCATCCACGTCCCCCGGCCGCCTTCGTAGCAGGCTTTGAGCAGCGTGCGGTCCGAGTGGAGCTCACGCAGCCGGGCGATCGCCGTTGCGGATTTCTCACCACCCGCCACGGCTGCTGATAGATTTATGCGGGTCCACAGAGCCGGGCCTTCCAGGGTGAACAGCAGCACCACCGCCGCCAGGGCACCCAGCCGCCAGCCGGTCTTGAAGCGCCCGGCGTCTGCGGCGTTACGCCGCGCGGCCCGGCCGATCCGCCAGGAGAAAACCGCTGCTAGAATCGGCGTCAGCGGCAACACCCCGAGGCCGAAAAAGATCAGTCCGAAAAACGCCCAATGGATCATCGGCAGAAACAACAGCCCGTAAAATCCCGCCGTGAGTAGCGCGAATCCGGCTGCCACGCCCCGGGTTCTGTCGTCGCCGCCTTTTCCCCCGCGCAGGAACCATAAATTCACCGCCGGCACCACGACGATCCAGGCCGCGTGCCACCACGTCGGTGTCGGATTGAAAAACACCCCGCCGCAAAACGAGGTCAGCACTTCCAAAATGAGGACACCCAGCGGCAGGATCACCCCGAAGGTCCAGTTCAGGAATCTGCCGCGCTTTTTGACCGGGAATTCCAGCTCGCGCCGGGGTGCCGCTTGGGGTTTGTAGCCGGCATCGAGGCGGCCGAGGATGTTTTCCAGATTCAACAGGCCGATCGCTTCGCTTGGCGATTGTTCCGCTTCCTCGTGAATGTGCCGCCGGAGATCCTCCTTCAGTTCCACGGAGTCCTCACCGTCGAATCCCTCGCGGACCGCTCGTTCCTGAAGATATTCCGTCAACCGCTGTTCCGCCTGTGTCGTCCAGTTTTTCATGATGAAATTTTGATGGGTTGATTCGGTTGCTTGGTGAAATCGACTCCGTTTTGCAGGCCCCCGACTCCTCGCAACATGTCCGCGAAGTAGAGTTCCATTTCCCGGGCCAGTGCCTTGCCTTCCGCCGTCGCCGAATAGTATTTCCGGGCCGGCCCTTCCGACGATTCCTCCAAGCGGGTGGTCACCAAGCCTTGTCGTTTCAGGCGGGACAGCAGCGGGTAAATCGAGCCTTCCGCCACGCCCACTCCGGGGACCGCCACCAACGCTTTCACCAGCGCGTAGCCATACCATTCCGCCGCCGCCAATGCCTGCAGAATGCACAGGTCCAGCACGCCCTTGCGCATCTGCACCGTCCAGTTCTCGAACAATTCCTTCGAGAAGCCGCGTTCTATCTCCAAGTCAGCCATCGCCGCCATGTATCTTGCACCGCAAGGTAGCTGTCAATTGAAATTTTGGCGGTGGGCAGGGGTGGGTGTAAGAGGCCCGACGACAATCGGGTTTTGAAATCCTGATCCTCGAGGGAATGGTTTGGCACATGATGGATCATCTGAGGTTGATTCTTCCGGGCCAAAGGCCCATGCAATACCAGCCTGGGCCAACGGCCCAGGAATCGTTTGCGGCCGGTGTGCAAGGGCTGAAAGTCCGGCCTGCCCAGGCGTTTTTAGCGAGCGGTCCATGATAGAGCGGGCCTGCCGAACCAAGGTCATCGAAAACGTCAGAGCCAAACAGATTTCAGCTTGGGATTTCCCCGCGAGAGATCCGGGTGATTGATCGAAGGGCAGATTCAGGTTCACAAGTCTTGCTCACCCTGATTTCCTCCCGGACTCCCATGGGCCAATCATTCCCGCCAGACACTCCGCAAGCTGCCTCCACATCGACCGACGAGCGGCCCGGCATCTTCATCGTCATCGAAGGCATCGACGGCACCGGTAAATCCACCCAAGCGAAACGTCTTGGCGAGTGGTTCACCGCGCAGGGCCGCGAGGTCGTCCTCAGCCGCGAACCCACCGCCGGCCCTTGGGGGAAAATGCTCCGCGAGTCCGCAGAAACCGGCCGCCTGTCGCCCGAGGACGAGCTGCAATATTTCCTCAACGACCGCCGCCAACATGTGGACGAGCTGATCGCGCCCGCGCTGGCCGCAGGGAAGGTTGTGATCCTGGATCGCTACTATTTCTCAACGATGGCCTATCAGGGCGCGCGCGGCTTCGACCCGGCGGAGATCCGGCGGAAAAACGAAGCGTTCGCTCCGGGGCCGGACTTGTTGCTCGTGATGGACCTCGACGTGGACACCGCGCTCGACCGCATCGGCGCGCGCGGGGACGCGGCCAACGAGTTTGAAAAGCGTGAAAATCTGGAGCGCTGCCGGGAAATTTTCCTCTCCCTCAAAGACGAGAGCTTCGTCCGGGTGATCGACAGCCGGGGCACCCTCGACGAGGTCACGGCCATGATTCGCGAGGCGGTCGGGAGTCGCTGGGCGTAGGGATACCTTGCCATGATCCGAGTGGCGTGCTAGTTTACGTCCCTCGGTTTCCGCTTGGCCCCATGGCGGGTGGAAGTCGCTGGAACGCCGCCGAAATCTTCGGGATTTCCCGTCATCTCCCCCAACCCCCAACCCCAACCAACCGAAACCATGAACTCATCACTATTCCATGACAATCGCACCACTGGACTCATGAACCGCGTCCGCGAAGACGTTTCCAATCTACGCGATGACATCCGCCATCTGCTGTCGTACACCACGCGGCAGACGCTGCCAAACGGTGCGCGCGAGCTCGCCGATCAAGCGAAACAACAACTCGCCAGCAGCGGGGCGCAGGTCGCGTCACGAATCCGCGACCTCAACGGCCGCCAATCCGCAGGACTGATCGGCGGGGCCGTGGTCATCGGGCTGCTCGCCGCCGGAGCCTATGCCCTGACTCACCACAACGGCCACTCGTCACCCGACATGACCGGAACCGAACCGAATGGTGATATGCATGGCTGAACTCAAGACGTCGCGGCCGCCACCGGCAGCGACCAATCCGGACGCTCGGTTTTGAAATCCATGACAGCCCCGCCCAACGGATGCAGGAACGAGAGTTTCCAGGCGTGAAGTTGGAGCGGCGGCGATTCTGGATCGAGCGTCTGCGTGTCGCCGATCTGTCTGTCAGGCAGATAGGCGGGATCACCGGCGACGGGATAGCCGAGCTGCCACAGATGGACGCGGATCTGGTTGGTCCGGCCGGTGCCCAGTTTCGCCTCTAACAAAGTCGTGCCATCCGCGCGACGCTCGATCACTTGGAAATCCGTGCGCGACGGCAAGCCTTCGAGTTCGTCGATCCTGCGGGTGCCCAGCACATCGGGTTCGGCGGAGATCGGGGCCTCCGAGAAGAACACGTCCTGCGCCGGGTGGCCGATGGCGCGCACCAGGTAGCGCTTGTCCACCGAGCCTTCGAGGAATTGGCGCTGCAGCAAGCGGCAAAAATGGCGGGTGCGCGCGAACAGGACGAGGCCGGTGGTGTTGGCATCCAGCCGGTGAACGGGTCGCGGATACTTGGGCGCGTAGGCGAGATTCAGGATGTGCTGGAGCGTGTTGCGGTGGAAGCGCCCGCTGGCGTGCATCGGCAGCGGCGCCGGCTTGTGGATGACCACGATCGCCTCATCTTCATGCAGCACCCGGATGTCCGCCGACACCGGCGGCTCGACGCCCGGCGGGAAAACCTGAATGACCCGCTCGCCGCCGCGCACGCGGTGGTCTTTTTCTCTAACGGTTCCGCCGTAGTTCACGAAGCGTCCGGCATCGCAGCGGGCTTCCCATTCGGCCGGAGAAACCTGCGAGAAAATATCGACGAGCACTTCTAGCAGCAGCCGGCCATCGTGGGCGGCGGGGATGTTGATCGGCCGGCGGTTTTCCAAAAGCATCGATCCAGGCAGCGGGTGCGAGGCGTGGAAAATCGCCTCGTGAAGTTCGGCGATCCGTTGGGTCATCCGTTCCGGCGCGCTGATGAAACAATGCGGGCAGCTCACGCCCTCGACATGCCGCGGATCCTCCTGGTATGCGGCATCGAGTGGTGCTTGGCAGGCGAAACAAATGGCATGGTCAGTCTCCCGCAGGCCCGGGTCCACGCCCACGCGTTGGTCGAAGACGAAGCACTCGCCGTCGTAATGCTCGCCGCCGCATTCCTCGAAATACTTGAGGATGCCACCATCGAGTTGATAGATGTTAGTGAATCCCTGCTGCTCCATGAACGGCCCGGCCTTCTCGCAGCGGATGCCGCCTGTGCAGAACATCACCACCGGTTGCTCCTTGAGCGTTTGCGGCAGTTTTCTAACCGCATCGGGAAACTCGCGGAAGGTGTTGATGTTGGGAATGAGCGCGCCCTTGAAGGTGCCGAGCTTCACCTCGTAGTCGTTGCGGGTGTCCAGCAACGTGACCGGCCGGCCCTCGTCCAGCCAGCGCTTCAGCTCCGTGGCGGCGATTTTTGGCGAGGTGTAGTTCGCCGGCCGGATGCTCTCCATGCCGAACGAAATGATTTCCTTTTTTACCCGCACCAACATCCGGTTGAACGGCTGCTTGTCGCTGATGCTGACCTTCGGCTCCAACGCTTCGAGACCCGGGATGGCCCGCAGTTTTCCTAGCAGCAAATCAATCGACTCCGGCGCTCCGGCGACAAACAGGTTGATCCCTTCCGTGCTCAGGAGGATGGTTCCCTTCAGTGCCCAGCCCCTGCAATCCGCGATGAGATCCTCACGCAAGTCCTTGAGACCGGTGAGTTCGGCGAAGCGGTAGGTCGAAATGTTCGTGACAGCGGACACGGCGGGAAAACAACACGAAGCCCGCCCCGATGCCAGTGAAGAAACCACAACGAGTGCCGATTTCAGGAAAATGAAACCGCTTGCGACTCAACCCAGCAGCCCGATCCCTACAAGATCCCGGTCCTCCCGCGCGGCTGCGATGAACGATTCATCCATCGCGATCGCCTGTTTCAAATGACTCCGCGCCCGTGGTCCCTCGCCCAGCGTCCACAGGTAGCAGGCGAGATTGTAGTGAAAAACCGCCATTTCAAACAACGTCTTCGGCCCGCGCAGGAGTTGGTTGCACGCCGCCAGCGTGTCGCCGGTTTCATGCAGGCAATAGGCGGCCCGCAGGAAAAACTCCGGCTCATCCTCCGCCTTCAGGCACAGCAACCGGGCGGTCTCGGAAGCGGCGTTCCATTGTTCGCGTTCCATCTGCGCCGTGAGCCTCAATTCCAACGGAGCCCGCAGTCTCTGGACTTCGGCGGGAAGTGCCTGGAGTTCATACAACGCCTCGTCGGCGAGCCCCAATTCCAGCCATCCTGCCGCCGCCCGCAACGTTTTTGTCACCGCCATTTGCGCGACGCTAGGACAGCCGGGCGTCGCTGGCAATCCCGCAGGTTTCAAAATTCTTGCACGCATCGCTAAAAGTGGCTGCGGCGTCTCGCCCAATGCTGTCAGTTTAAGAATTTTAACCGCAGATGAACTTAGATGGACGCAGATGAAAGACACAGATAAAGACTGCGTTTTCATCCTCTTCATCTGCGTTCATCCTGTCCATCTGTGGTTGAATTCTTCTGATCTTTTGGAACTAAAATGACAGCATTGGGCGTCTCGCCGCAGACCCTGCTCGTGGTGTCTCGCCGCGAGTCTCCATCACCCAGCTTGCGAGTATACACTCGCACCCTGATCCGGATATTTCTCCAGCACATGCTGAAACAGCACCCCGCACTTTTGCTCGAACAGCTCGGTTGTGTATTTCTCCGGCAATCCGGAATCCAGCATCATCTCGATCTCCACCCGCACCGCCGCCCGTGTCGTGCGCTTCGTCCGCCACGCGAGCACCAACTTCTCCGTCTTCAGCTTCGCCAGCAGATCCTTGCAAACCTTCTTGATCGCCTCGGTTTCCATCGGAGTCAGATCCGGGCCGGGGCGCGTTAGAATGTCGAACACCGCCAGCTCCTCCTCGCTGATGTTCTCGCGCAAATGGCGCTGCTCCTCGTCGTTGAGATCCTTGGTGAAAGTCACCAACTCCGCGAACAACTGCTCGATACTCAGCGCGCCGCTGTTATACGCCTCGATCATCTTCTGGAACCGGTCGAGGAAATCGTAGCGGCTCGCGTTCAGGCGGATCAGGTTGTCCAGCTTGCGCTCGATCAAGGCCCGCAGTTGCTGCGCTTCGATGTTCTTGTTCGGCGTCTTCTCGAACTTCCGCATCAGCACCTCGAAGTCGATCTTGCTCAGGTCAATGGTCTTTGCCGCCGCTCCCGGCTTGATATGCGGCTCGGCGACGATCGCGCCATCCAGCACGCCCGAGATTGCGGTCATCACTTCCGTGATGTTCACCGGGTCCTTGTCGGCGCGCACCGCTTTCGCCAGTTCGGCGATCACCTGCGCTCTCGGCGCTAACAACGGGATCACCGGGTCCGGCATCACAGCCTTGTAAAGCCGCGCCACGTCGTTCGCCTGGCCGAGAAACGAATCCGTCACCTCGTCCGTCCGCAGCAATTGGTTCACCGCCGGGATGAACAGCTTGTTGGATGAATCGGGAATCGCCTCCAGATCCACGTTCTGTTTCCGGCAGAACTCCGCCACTTGATCCAGCGCGATCCGCAGGGCTTCCACCAATTCCTTCTTGTCCTTCACCGGCATCTCGCCGCCGCCCTTGCCGGTGCCGTAGATGGCCAATGCCTTTTCCAGCTCCTGGAACACATTCGCGTAATCCACGATCAGGCCGTTCACCTTGTCGCCATACACCCGGTTGGCGCGGGCGATGGTTTGCATCAGTGTGTGGCCGCGCATCGGCTTGTCCAGATAGAGCGTCGAGCAGCTCGGCGCATCGAAGCCCGTGAGCCACATCGCACAGACGAAAACCAGGCGGAAGGGATCTGCCGGATTCTTGAACTTCTCCTCCAGGTCCTCCTTCACCATCCGCTCGCGGTGCGGCAGGATGTCGAAGCCCTTTTCCTTCATCTCCGAAATCTCATTCTGCCCCGGCGAGACGACCACCGCCATGTCCGTCTCATGAAGATTGACCAAGCGCGCGAGGAGTCCTGCGTGATCCGCATGACTGCCCACCATTCCCTCCAGCGCTTTCAACACGCGGGCCTTCTCCGCCTCCCACTCGGCGCGGACTTTTTCATACATCCGCAGTGTCGTCAGCTTGTCGATGGAAACGACCATCGCCTTGCCCTGATAGCCGCGGTTCAGGAAATGATGGACGATGTCCTTCGCCACCGCGTCCAGCCGGTCCTCGCGAGTGATCAGGTGATAGCGCTGGCCCAGCACTCTCCGCAGCTTCTCCTCCTGGTCGTCGTCCAGTCCGGCGTCCTCGATCGTTTGATAGATCTCCTCGTTCAGCTCGGGGTTGGTGATTTGCAGCTCCGGCGTCCGGTTCTCGTAGAACAGCGGCACCGTCGCCCCGTCCTCCACGGACTGCCTGAAATTATAGACACTCACGTAATCGCCGAACACTTCGCGCGTCCGTTCCTCTCCGGCGATCAACGGCGTGCCGGTGAAGGCCACGAACTTCGCGTTCGGCAGCGCCGTGCGCATGTTCATCGCCAGTGTGTCGTATTGGCTGCGGTGCGCCTCGTCCGTCAGCACGATGATGTCATCCCGCTCCGACAGCACCGGATGCAGCGTCCCCGGCTCCGTGCGGAACTTGTGGATCAGCGTGAACACATAGCGATGATCCTCACCCAGCAGTTTCCGCAGGTGGCTCGCGCTCGTCGCCTGGCACAGCTCGGACGCCGCGCCGCAGGTCGAGAAGGTCCGGTAAATCTGCGTGTCTAACTCCGTCCGGTCCGTGATCACCACAAACGTCCAGTTCCCCTTGAGCTTCCGGAACACCTTCTCCGCGAAGAACACCATCGAGTAGCTCTTCCCGCTTCCCTGCGTGTGCCAGAAGACGCCGATCCTTCCATCCGTGGAAACCCGCAATGCTTCCACCGCGCGGTTCACTCCGAGAAACTGATGGTTCTTCGCCAGCAGCTTGCTCACGCCACCCTTGCTGTCGGAAAAGCGGGTGAAGTTTTCGATGAGATCCAGCAACCGCCCTTTCTCGCAAGTCCCGCGCAGCAGCGTCTCCAGCGAAATCCCCGCCACGTCCTCTTCGCTCGTCGCCTTCTTCCAATCGCCGAAATGCTCCCACTCCGCCGTCAGGCTGCCGATCTTGCTCTGCACCCCGTTCGAGACCAGCAGCAGCGCGTTATAGTGGAAAAGCTGCGGGATCGTCTGCTTGTAGTCGCGGAGGTTCTTGTCGAAT
>JANOZJ010000176.1:0-21201 GCA_031429315.1 Akkermansiaceae bacterium | reverse complement strand
CTTTTGGGAAAGCAAACTGAGCGCGTGGACCTATCTCGGGTATGCGGTGCAATACCGGTTGTTCGGGATGTCGGCGGCGGGATTCCATGCGGTGAACTGGCTGCTGCACACGGCGGTGGCGTGCGTGTTGTTCGCGTTCGGACGGGATTTCCTGCTGGGCAAATGGCGGGCGGGGGTGGCGTTGTTCGCGGCGCTGTTGTTCGCGGTGCATCCGCTGGCGAGCGAGATCCCTAACTACGCGCGGACCCAGGATCTGGCGTGGGTGACGCTTTTTTCACTGCTCGCGGCGTGGGCGATGCTGAGGTTCGTGCGCGACAGTGGCTGGCGGTTAGAACCGCCCGGACCGCATGAGGAGATCCCAGTTTTCCGGCGATCCTGGCGGCGATGGGGATGGCTGGCCTTTTGCGGGGTGTGCATTGTCGGCGCGACATTTTCGAAAGGTCCGGGACTGTTTCACGCCCTGATGGCGACTGCGGTGATCGGGCTGGCGTTCATGCCGCCCGGGCCGGGCAATCTGTTACGACGGAAGAAATGGCTGCTGCCCGCAGTGGTCGCCGGACTTATCGCCGCGATGTGGCTGCTCGGGTTGTTCGATTTTGATCAAGGCCTCCTCGGCCAGTGGTCGAACCCGCGTTTCGTCGGCCATGGCTACACGATTTCGCGGGTGTTCTGGGAATTCGCCTGGCGCAGCGTGATCCCGGTCGCGCTCTGCTCGGACCACCACATCGCGGAAACGCTGGTGCCCGCCGGGGTGAAATTCTGGAACATCCCGGACAAGGTGGCGATGCTGGCGGCCGCCGGAATGCTCGGCCTAACGGTTCTCAGCGGCTTCCTTGCGTGGCGGAAATCGACGCGGCTGTTCGGCGTTTGCCTGTTCCTCTATGTCGCGACGATCCTGCTCCGGGTGTTCTATCTGATTCCGGAATTCATGCCGGAATACCGGATCTATCCGGGGCTGCCGTGGTTCTGCCTCGGCGCGGCCGTCGCTCTAACTGCTGGCTGGAAACGGCTCTTCACGACCGTTTCCCCGCGAGTTCCCGCCGCGTTGCTGCTAGTCGTTTTCATCGCGCTCTCAGCCAAGCGCTCGTTCCTGTGGCACGACCTGGACCGGCTCATGGCCGATGTGTTGAAGCAATACCCGGCCCAGGCCCGCGCGATTTGGGAACTCGACGACCGCGACCTAACGGCGGAAAACTGGCAGGCGGTGATCGACCGGCAGGAGCAGGTCTGGCCGGAGGTGCGGCGGAAATTCATCGCGAGTCTAACGCAACTCGCGCCCGCACGCGAACTGCCGAGCGGGCATTTTTCACTGGCCGAAGTGGCGTGCACCGGTCGCTATGCGGTCGCAGTGGCCCACACGAAAAGCCCCGCCGAAGGACTGCGGGTGATCGACGGGCTGGGAAAATACATGCACGCCCTGCGGATCGACCCGGCCACCAACCCGAATCACTGGAACCAGTTCCACCGCGACAAGGCACTGGTGCTGGAAACCGACGGCAACTATCAGGCCGCCCTCGATTGCCTGAAGCGCAAGGAGAAGGAGGACCTGCAGCCGTGGCCGAAGGACTTCGAGCGTATTTCCAAAAAGCTCGCGGCGCTCAAGCCAGGTTCGTGAACACCGCCTGCACGTCGTCGTCGTCCTCGAGCTTATCTAGCAGCATTTCGACTTCCTCCATCTGTTCTTCCGTTAGCTCGATCGGCTGGGTGGGCAAGCGTTGCAGGCTGCACTTCGTCGGCACGATGCCGGAGGCCTCGACCGCGTGGCTCAAGCTGGCGAACGCGCCATACTCGCCGATCACCGAGACCACACCATCATCGACGGAAAGTTCTTCCAGCCCGGCGTCTATCAGTTCCAGTTCAAGCTCCTCGAGGTCGCGGCCGGCGGGCACGGGAAACTCGATGACCGACTTGCGGTTGAACATGAAGTCGAGCTGGCCGGCATTCACCATCTGGCCGCCGTTCTTGTTGAAGATAATTTTCAGGTTGCCGACCGAGCGGTTCGAGTTATCCGTCGCGCACTCGACCACGAACAACGAGCCGTGCGGGCCCTTGCCCTCGTAAATGACCTCGTTGATATCCGCCGCGTCCTTGCCGGCGGCGCGTTTGATGGCGTTCTCGATGTTTTCCTTCGAGAGGTTCTGGGCCTTGGCGTTGTTGATCGCCACGCGCAGCGGCGCGTTGGATTCCGGGTCCGGGCCACCGCTCTTGGCGGCCATCGTGATCGATCTGGCCAGCTTCGGAAACACCTTGGACATCGTGGCCCATCGCGATTCCTTCGCCCGGCGGCGGCATTCAAAGTGTCTTCCCATGGTTTTGTTGAGGTTCGCCGGTGCTGCGCCGGGGCGGGGAGTAAAGCAGGCGGACGGCGAGATGCAAGCGAAGTGCCGCCCCCATGGACTGCGGTGGCAGAGCGCAGCGCCGACACCGCTTTGGATGAACCGGTGTAAAAAGAAAATTCGGGTATGCACTTTACTCCCCTAGCTACAAAATCTAAGTCTCGGGAGTGGCCGTTTAGGGCCACAATCCGATCCATCCGACTGCGCAACAGGGCGAGTCCCGGATCAACCTAATTTGCCCGCTGCTGATGCGATGGCTTGAGCATCGAAACCGCCCTTGAACTACGTAACATCCGCGCATCCCCAGAAAAGAAATTCCCAGTAACCATGGAAAAAAATCGCAATCTCAGCATGGCAGCCCTGTTCAAACAATGGAAGTTCGCCATCTACAAACCTCGTTACTATAGATACGCCCAACGAAAAATTCCCTGTGAGTGCCCTCTGTGCCTGTGCCCCTACCGGGGAACGGGAGCCTATAGTTTTACCTATATCAGCGAGCAAAAAAGGCTCATTTACTATGACGTTCCCAAATGCGCGTCGACCACGGTTCGGACGGTTTTCTTTGGCAACGACCACGCGCTTTCCCTGCGGAATCCCAAGGGGAATCTTGATCGATACTTCAAGTTCTCATTCATTCGGGATCCTTGGGACCGGATGGTCTCAAACTGGAAAATGTTCACGACCCAACCCTACCGGATCAAGCAGATACGATCCATGACGGATCTGGATGTGTCCCGCTTTGAGGATTTCGTCCACTTCGCCCGCCGGACCAAAAACCATCACTGGCAGCCACAATTACTCTATCTGCCCGACAAGCTTGATTTTCTCGGCAGATTGGAAACCTTTGATCAAGACTTTGAGCGTCTGTGCGAGGCAATTGGCGTTACCAGGATGCCACGTCCTGTCCGGCGGAACAATACTGCGAGATCGCGCTATCAGGACTACTACACTCCGAAGCTGGTTGATGTCGTCGCGGAAATGTATGCGGCGGACATAGACGCCTTTGGTTTTGAGTTCGATAAACCGAACCAAGGGAAATAGGAGCGTGAGCTGCGAGCGGCTCGGCATGCTCGCTGCTTTCTGAGGGACATCCCCGTCCTTCCGGTCCCTCAAAGCCAAGGTTGCGGCGGCCTTGCGTTCGCTGACAAAATCCAGGAGTTTTTCCGAACGCTACCCCTCCCGCCATCAACTCCGGTGGCTGATGCTTACCGTGAGTTCCGGCAACAAAGGAGAGCGCGCGACGATTAGCCCGTCGACCGTGAAGCTTTCCTCGGGCGTGTGCTCGGCCACGAAAAGATAACCGTGGGATTCGAGCAGAGCCTTGCAACGATCATGAATCTCCAGCCAGTGGGTGGAGACAAACAAGTGGTCGATGCGCCGGGCGGCGAGCAGTGGGGCGGCGGCCTCCAACATGTCATATTCCGCTCCCTGAATGTCCGCGTGCAGGAGCGAAAGGTGCTCGATGCCGTATTTCTCCATGAGTCCCACGACCGTCACCGACGGGATGAGGAAGAATTCGCCAGCGGAGGGCATTTTTTGACCTCCCGCCGATTTTTTGTAAGGAAACACCCCGCCCAGTTCGGCAAATATCCGCAACTGGTTTTCGGTGATGTTGCGGCGGGCCACCTCCAGATTCTCCGGTGACGGCTCAACGATCACCGATATGGAATCAGGGTGCGTCGACTTGAACCACATGGAATACCAAGCCCAGTATGCGCCGAGTTCAATCATGCTGGGCGATCCTCCAATTTGTCCGAGGATCTCGTGGAAAACCCGTTCTTCCTGCGGCTCATGATGCCCCTTGAGGCGTCGGATCAATTCCGTCATCCAATCTCCGTAGTAACCGTCCGCCTTGACCCGGAGGCCGTTGAACATGGTCTGCCAAGGGGTTCCATCCTTCACCATCACTTCCCCCGCATCCTCCTGTTTTGGAATCCCCTCCACATCGACAGCTCCTTTGCACGCGAGGCGGATACGCTCCTCGTAGTCGTCCCAGCGGCTGATTCCGCATTTATCCGTGGCTGTTTGGTCCTGGTTCATCTCGTGGTAGGGTTCCGTTTCATCAACGGGACCGGAATAATGCCGGGACTCGATTGAAAGCAAAGCCCGGACTTCAGCCGAGTCTCACCAACACGGAGTCAGCGATGGGGCTTGCCAGCCAATCGGGTGTTTGGTAGCCATTTGGCCAGTAAAAGTCGAGCGCTTGCAGGGCACGATCTGACGGCAGGCCTTTGTGTAACATGAGTATCCATCCCTATCAGAACCTTCCGAAAAAGTCATTTTGGAGCAGTGCCGTCGCAGGATGCGTCACTTTGGTCCCGGAGGCTCTTTATGAGAAAAAATGGACTATCGGAAAAAGCGAGAAGATCGCAACCGCTGGCAGTTGTTTCGCACAACATATCGGCAGGCACATGAGAAAAAGCGGTTTTCAGGTTCTCGATATGGAACCACCGCCGCCACTCCTGGCACCGGAACAACAAGGTAGATTCGGGTACTCGATCTATTCAGCCCGCTACGGAAACATTTATACCATCCGACAGTTGCTCCAGTTGGCGAAAGAGGCATTCGACGAGTGGACTCCGGGCGAGGTGATCTGGCGGGATGAAAAAGGCTCTTGCTACGATGCATTGCGACCGGGAATAGAACCTGAAGGACTTGGGTCGGAAAATGAGGTAATGGTTCATCGGGAATTTCATCTGCAACGTGTCAGAGAAATGTTCGAAACGATGGATCTCTTCATCTTCACACTTGGCCTCACCGAAGCTTGGATTCACAAGCAATCCGGCACGGTCTTCCCAACCGCTCCAGGAACCATCGCCGGATCCCACGATCCGGAAAAATATGAATTCAAGAATTTCAGGTTCCAGGAAATCATCGGCGACTTCGAGGCTTTCAGATCCTTGATTCTGGCGAGGAGAAAGAACGACAATCCTCTGCGCATACTTCTAACTGTATCCCCGGTCCCCTTGACCGCGACAGCATCCGGCGAGCATGTCCTGCTGGCGACTACCTATTCGAAATCGGTGTTGAGGGGGGTTGCCGGACAAGTCGCGATGGAATATTCAGACGTTGATTATTTTCCGTCCTACGAAATCATCACCAATCCTTGGTCCAAGACCTCTTTTTATGAAGAGAACATGAGATCGGTGACAAATGTCGGCGTAACCGAAGTGATGCGTACATTTTTCGACGCCCACCAAGCCGGAGACGACTCCGCGTCCGATGTCGAGCCACATCGCCCCCTTCCGCAGTCTCCTGCGTTGGCAACAGAGGCCGAATCACCGGCGGATGATGTGATCTGTGAGGAGGCGCTCCTCGAAGCATTTGGGAAACCCCGGTAAAATGAAGATTCTCATTGTTGGAAATTCCCAGGTCGCCTGTGTGAAGATAGCTCATGGCCAGTTCAAGGAGTTGACCCGTGGCGTCGCGGATGTGAGCTTTTACTGTTTTCCGGGTGCTATCGGTCCCTCGCTCGTGGTCGAGAACGGGTGCCTGGCGATCATGGAAGGAACGGTGAACAAGGATTACCCACCTTTTTCCTCGCCGCCTAACACACAGGATCGACCGCTCCGTGATTTCGGAGCGATCGTCGTCTGCGCACTGGGATACATCGGCGGCGGCTTCACCTATCCCTATCCGCTGCTGTGGAACGGCATATTGCATGACTACCGTCCCAAAGACAATCCGCTGGCCGGGAATCCGATCTCCAAATCCTGCTACCGGGAAATCATCCGCGCCAATCTCGCGAATCAGCATGGAATCCAGTTCCTCACCCACTTGCGGGAGGCTTACCACGGGGAAATCATCGTTCAACCGTTTCCCGGGATTACCGCCGATGCGCCATCCCGGGAGGACTGGATTTTCAACACGATGTACGAGGATGGTGCGGGAGCCTATGGATTCTTCAGCGAAGTCCGGAATGATTATCTGGCCGAGTTATGTTCAAGACTCTCCATTGATTTGCTGCCTTACCCTGAAGCTGCTCGCCGGGGTGATCACTTCAGTCCGCCGGAGTTCATGAAAAAACCGGACGGGCTGCATCCCGACAGCCACTACGGCAAGCTGGTTCTCGAGCAGATACTTGACCGTGTTTGCCCGAACCGTGGCGAGGCCGCTCTGTCGAGAGCACAGGAACCCGAATTCACCATGACCGCCGGTGAGGAATTCTCCCGTCAGGTCGCCATTGATCGAATCACGCCCTTCCTCCAACACCTCGCCCTGTTGACCAACCAGGGAGATTCCCTCCCTTTCGCCGAATGCACGCAAGAAATCGACCACGCCGAGCGGGAAGTACACGGGTTGGTCGGCTCCTATTTCGGGAGCATCCGCGAGAAAGCGCTGGGCCGGCGATTCAATCTCGAACACTACGCGGACGTTGATTTCATTTCGCTCGGAGAGGACGGTTTCTGTCGAACGCTTGCCACCCGGTGGGGGTTGAGTGCCGGTCTCCAAGACCGCACCTCCCCGTTCGACCTCGCGGTGCATCCCCTTCCCCAGATCGCAGGACTGATCAATTCGGATTTCGCCGATTACATCAACCCCGCCGCCCTCCAGTTCTCGGAGGAGAAGAATTTTTGCAGGAACGAAACGATTAATGTCAGTTTCAACCACGAGCTCGGGGCGAGATATGCCGATAACAATTTCTCACTCCTGCGCCAAATCTACTCACGTCGTATCGAAAAATTCAGAACCCTAATGTCCACAGGAGGGCGGATTGTTTTTCTTCTGCATATTTTCCAGCCCCGCCCGAACGCCTTGCTCCACCTCAAAAACGTCTCACGCGCCCTGAAGAAACGTTTCCAAGCGGCGGACATGCTGCTCGTCTGCATCAATACCTGCAAGACCGCTCAGACTTGGGATCAATCCAAGGTTGAACTCCTTCGAAAGGAATCGATCGAAATCCTGGATGCATCGTATCCGGCGGAAAACCACTTTAGGAACGATCCGAAGTTCTGCACCACCGCCGAAGGCCATGCCTTCGAGAGAGATCTTGTCAAAGACCTCACACGGATCGTGGATCGCTGGTATGAATAGCGCTCAGCAGTTCCACTTGCCACTCAGGAACTCAGCGGATCTCTCCCGCGGCACCGCGACGATGTTGGCGTAACTGTACTCCGCGTCGTTGCGGACTTCATGACCTATCACGCCATTCAGCGTGGGGCTGAAATGCACGTAGTCATAGGCGGCGACGGAACGAAGCACTTCGGCGCTGGTCGGCACTCCCTTTTCAACCAAATGGGCGTAATCACCGACCTCAATTGTGACGAGCGGCCGATGGTTAGTTAGGGTTTTGTCCAATCCCCCCAGAACCTGAAGTTCGGCACTCTCCGCATCGATTTTGATCACGTCGGGCAGGACGCCGATTTCCGCAAAGAAGTCGTCCAATGCGACGGCCCTTACCTGGAAGGAAGTCGGTTTGACGGCGGGAGCGGACTCGTGAATCCGTCGCTCGCCGATCGAATTGAACGCGGACCAAACCGGTCCATAATCATTGAAGCTCAGAGTGGCCTCCTCGTTCCACGCGGCAACCCGATGATAGGAGACCGCCTTGTGTTGGGACACGTTGTGATAGAGGCGCCATGAAGTCCTTTCGCATGGTTCAATGGCTATCACCTTGCCGGCTTCTCCGACACGATGAGCCCCAAGGAGACTGAAGTAGCCATAATGGGCGCCGACGTCCACGAAAGTCATTCCGGATTGGAGAACCCGATGCAGAAACGACGACAATTCCGGCTCATACGCGCCGTGGGTAAATATCTGGGATGACACCGCTTCCCTGATATCCACTTCCATGCTTCCTCCCCAGAAGGTCTTCGCTCTTGTGATGTAGGGAGCATGGAAATTGACAGTCGCCGTCTGACAAGCCCACCAGCGTCCAAGTGTTCCTGCGAGACGGAGTTTCTCGATCCGATCCATGTTCAGGGCGGCTTCCTGCAAAAAAGCAAGTGAATCTACGTCTTCAGTGTTAGTATTCATATAAAAATTCCACAATTACCTCAATTCAGACACTCTTGAAAATTTCAAATCCCGTCAACCGGACATTCGTGATCCGGAGCATATTCAAAGATGCTCGAGGTAAGGGGCGACGATGGAATCGACCGCCTCTTTTGCAAGCCTGCGATCGAAACAAACCAAGTCAGTCAAACGATTCCCGTCCCTGTTCGCATGCTCGCGAAGCTTTGCAACATCTCCCCGCGCCACTTCCTGCAGAACTTTCGGGTAGCCGATATTGCCAACGTTGAAGATCCTGAAATTGTCGAATAAGAACTGCTCATATGTTTGCGATCCGACCTTGTAACCGATGCAAAACTCATGGAACTCGATGATGCCGACCACTCGATTTCTTCCCAACAATTCCCTCATACCTTCGAGAACCCGAGGCTCATGGCCTTCGGTATCAATCTTTATGATGAGCAGTTCATCCGAAAGGGTTGGATAGTGACTATCCAGCGATATGGTGTCGACCATTGTGCTGGTATCGGTGGCGACCCCGCCGAGGTGTCCTGCTACCCTTTGGTTCGCAAGACTGTTGAAAATGGAGCGCCCGACGACGTTCGATACGGCAAACGGATGAATTTCCACAAACGCCTCCAATCGGTTCAATGCAACGGATTCCTTCAGGAGATGGGACATTCTCGTCGGTTCAAAAATTTCGATATGAGCACCCTTGCCGATCGCATTCATGGATGCCCATCTTGCGACGGGAAGACCAATTGCACCGATGTAGCCTCCGATATCGATGAAGCGCCAGGATGGGAAGCCCGGTGCCAATACATTGACGATTGATGCGAAAAAGTTGACGTGGGTATGCGATCCCAACTTGACCGCCATCGATGGAAGTCCCAGCTCGTTGAGACGCGGCGCGACATCGCCGGGATATGCCGGCAGTCGGGAGACGAACGCTTCGTCAGCATAACAGAGCAAGTGACAGCCGTTGGTTTTAACGAGCGCAAGCGTTTCAGAATCGTTCATGACAGGTTGCTAGATATTTAATGACAGAAGGTCTGAGGCTTGTTGTGCGGGATCAGTCTGATCAAGACAATCGTTCTAGGCGGAGAGTGGGCCGGGTCGAATAACAATCGGACCGCACTCAATAAAACCATCCCGAGCGAGGGTCGCTTGGCGCACGGTGGCTTGAACTACAATGTCCCCATTTTCCGGGTTCACTAAGCCTTGATAGTGGGTTTCACGTGCAAGGCAGAGTTCTCGCGCTGCGTCGGAAATTCCGGCCAAGTGGTCTCGGGTCCAAGTGGCGACGGTTTGCCAGTCCACGAAATGAGGCATCGGAAGTGTGATCGGGACAGCGCCGCCCTTGCGGAAAACGCAGTCATAGAGATCGGTATCAATCAGTGGACCGATTGCTTCGAGGCAATAATAAAGTTCAAAAGACGTGGCTCCGACTTTCAGCAATCTTTCGCCGCCCGGCGCAAAAACGGTGCAATATCCATTGCCCATGAGCCGGTCGCTCCGCAATACGGAAAAGCCTTTCGATGCGGATGTGAAACGAAACGGATATGCGCTGTTGTAAAGAGCAAGAATCCCCCCATCAGAAATGGTTTCTGTCAAAAGTGATACGGTGTCGTCGAAAGCACTGAATGGAAATTCCATGGCCATCTCGGCGGGCTCGGGCGCAGGGTGTCGGCAAAGACTCGACAGGGCAACCACCAGATCGAAGGGGCCGCGACTGCGAATTTCGGCGGGATCCGATAAAAAGACCTCTGCGAACCCGTGGACCGCGCGGGCAGCGGCAAGGGCTGGAGGCTGGATATCGCACCCATACAGCTCGCTATCGGGAAACAGCAGCCTGAGTGTAACCAGCTCGTCCCCTCGCGAACAACCGAACGACAGGATCCGGGGCCGTTTGATACCAGCCGTCTGTAGCGCCGATCTAGCCGCCTGCAAGAGGATTATGTCACGCATCAAGGCTGTTGACATCGCCTGTTGGATACGCTGCATCGGCGCTTCGGTGATTGTGGATTTGGACATCGTATTCTTGGATTTCTGGATTCGATTCAGAGAACCGGTAGTTGATAGGTCAATCCCAGCTTGCCAAGGCTGGCTACATATTTGGAGACTTTTGCAAGACGGGATCGGTCGAACCCGACGGGATCGAATTTCACCTTGGAGATTAGATCCCGCAGATCCCTTGCCTCAAGCAGGTCTTTTCCCGTTAACCGGGGCAGCATCATTTCCTCCGCCAGTTCGTCTGTTCTGGAATCATGGGAGATCACACAGCCGGGAGTCCCGCCGGCGATGGCGGCCATATTTCCATGAAGCCTCGTCCCGAAGCAAAAATCCAAGGGGGCCATGCTGTTGATCCATTCTTCCGCACTGATGAAAAACCTTCCCCGATTGCGGAAATAGTCGATGAATACCTCCAAGCCCAGATCCGGTTCAAGAATCCCGCGGATGGACAAAAGCGCGGATAGTGTCAGCGATTCGAACCTCCTCGATGCGATGGCAATCGCCGCTTCTCCGCCGGATTGTTGCACGTAAAGTCCGTTGGCCTTGCGGGTGTGACTGAAGAGCCTTTTCTCCAGATCGGCCTTGGGAGAGTTTCTGATATCAAAGGGACCGGCGGCGGAGAGGGCGATGCTCGGATTCGGGGATCTGGCCGCTTGCGTTAGCTTCCCCGCCATTCTCTTGCCGGCATCCGGGTGCGGATTTAGTAACAGAGAGGGACAGCCGAGAATCTCGACATTCGGGATTTCCAAAAGTTCGCAAACTTCGGCGGTGAATGCGCCCCTGACCGAAATCCAAGCCGCCTTGTTTCTCAACACATTGATGAGACGCATCGCACTGGCGTCATTGCGGAGGGCTTCCGCTGTTTTCCGGGGATCCGCAGTGGAGTCGGCTTGCGCGCCGAGACCGATGATCACCAGAGGAACTTTTGAATTTTCGAAAAATCCACACAGTCCGGACCAATCCGCCCCCGTCCGCAAATGGTTTGCTGCGGGAAACACGAGATAGGATCCGTCTCCGCAGCCTCCAGCTTCGTTGTAGGGAAGATTCGCTTTTCCGATGAAGCGTTTCTCGCCGCCGATCATCCTCCCTACGGCGTATTGGAACATCAGATTGCCGGTGTTGGCTCCTGCGATTTCTAACAATTCTGAAATGGAACGGCCTTCTGGATTCGAGATGTGGCCGGAGGTTCCAAGGATATAAACGGGTTTCATAATGGTCGTGTTTCTCCGGCAATCGTCGAGATGCTTTCCATGATCTGGAGGATCCTGGTGGAGAATGTGTGTTGTTCCAGAGCGTAGAGGTGCCGGGCCCGGGCACCTGCAGATCCCTGCGAAGCGAAGCGTTCCACGGCCTTGCGATGCGCGGCGGCAGCGCTGGCCGGGTCTTTCATGGTGAAACGCAGGACGGGAAGGGACTCTTGGAGTCCGCGTGGGATCACTTGGTCGAGATCCGCGATTTCCTCGGGCACCAGCGGGATTTGGCCGGCCAGCAGCGCGTCGAAAACCCTTTGTGACAGATCGTTGCGCAGAGGAAGGATGAGCGAGGTCTGGTAGCCACACCACTCGGAGAAGCGTTCTTTCTCCGACCGCCCGAAATACGCATGGAGATTCGCCTCGGAAAGGATGGAAAGCGAGTGATTGGGCAGCAGGTCCATCACCTTGTGAAGGAACTCCGTCCTGGCCGGCTCGAAAGTGTATTCGACGAAACCGCCGTAGAGTTCGGGCTTTCTGGGAGATGAACCGATTTCCTCATACCAGGCGGACGAATCTTGTCTGGACCATTGAGTCACGCAAAGTGGCACGTGTCCTCCATAAAGCGACTGGTCGTTGCGCAAGTATTCGCCGTAAATCGCATGTCCGGGGAGTATGACATCCACGGCCTCGGCGGTCTCCTGGTTTTCAAACAGATGATGGTGGTTATCCCAGAACCACGCGACGATCAACCGCTCCGGATTGTTCTGCCGAAGCGTTTTGATGGTCTTGGTGTCTTCAAGCACATGCGCCAGCATGATGATGGCGTCCGCCCCGGCGATGCGCGGGTCCTTCTCGTCGTCGCTCAGATAACAGGACATCCCGTTGTTGCAGAACTGGTCGAGTTCGCGCTGGATGGATTTCGAGAAAATCTTGCCTAACCGCTTGGTGAGGATGCCGACGGTGGCACCCTTTTTCTGTTTGAGGAAATCCAGCTTGCGCTGGATCCGGTGGCCGCGCTCGTCATCGGGCACGAGCGTATAATGGCGGCTCCGCACCCGCGCTTGTTCTTCGATGCAGTCCACTAGGTTGGAGGTCTTCTGCGCCTCGTGCTTGCGGAAGAAGGCGAACGGCCAGTCCACCACGTTCAGGATGGCTCCGGCCTTGGCGAAGCGCATCCACAGGTCATAGTCCATCGAGTAATACAGCGACTCGTCGAGCAGGCCGACCTTGTCGAGGATACGCTTGCTGAAGAAAACCTCCGGCTGATAGAAGTAGTATCCCTTGAGCCAGTATTTGAAAATCCGCGCCAACTGGGGCGGGTTGAAATCCGAGTTTTCCGCCGCAGGCCGGTTGAAGAGCATCAACTGCCGGTCGGTGTGCTCGACGCAGATTCCCGCGATCACGTCCGCCTGGTTTTCGAGCCACTTGAGGGCCGTGGTGTGGAGCGTGCCGGGAGCGTAGATGTCGTCGCTGTTGAGCCAGGCGACGAGTTCTCCGTCGGCTAGGCGCAGGCCCTTGTTGATCGCTTCGGTCTGGCCCTTGTCGGACTCGATGATCAGGTGGTCGAAGCGATCCCGGTAACGCTCCAGAACCTGACGGGTGTCGTCCGTGGAATTTCCGTCCACTACGATGTATTGGAGATTGGGATAACCTTGGTTAAGAACCGATAGAATCGTCTCTTCGATATAACAGCCCTGGTTGTAGGAAGGAGTGATCACCGTGATCCGCGGCCAGTTGAGGATGCCGGCGGGCAGGGCGAAGCGCCCGATGTGCATTGGAGCGTTCGGCCACGGCAAGCCCCGGACGTGTGGCCAGCGGGTCGAAAGCGAATGATGCGGGTAGTGCCGGCCGACTCGCTTGAACAGCTCCCCCGCCTTTTCGACATCCCCGAGTTCGGCCCAGAGCCAGCCGGCATTCCATGCCACGCTGCGGGCTTCGGGATCGACCATCAAGGCGGCTTCGTAGCTCAACATCGCGAGTGCCGCCTGGCCCTGCGTGGCGGCGGCAGTGCCGGCGCAGTTCAGGGCGTCAGCCGCTTGCTCGGGTCCGAGGCCGGGAGTCACCAAGGCATGATGGATCCACCATTGGGAGTACTGCGGGTAGCAGTGACGCACAGCGATGGCGAGTCCGGCGCGATCATGGGCCAACGCAGTGATGACCGAGTGCGCAAACTCGCAGGCACGATCCGAGTCGAACCGCGCGAGCTGGCGGATGACGGCGTGCGCGAGCGGCCGCTCATTCTCGGTGAGTTCGAGCTCGCCGATCAGCTCGATGAATTTTGCCTTCAACGCGGACGGCAGGTAGCGCACGTCCATGTTCTCGATGCAGAGGCATTGGAAATTGAGATACTCGCGGACCGGATTCTCTCCGGACTTGCGCGCCAGGATTTTGGCGAACTCCGTATCCAGCGTTTGCCAACCGACCCGGTCGAGAGCTACGGCGAAGTAGCCGCTACGGTCATCAATGCCGCAGTGCTTGACCATTTCAAAGACCAGGCGATTGCTCCAAACTTCCCGGCTTCCCATGGAATCGAGGGCCTTCAAAAAACCTTCGCAATCGTTTTCCGACAGCTCATGAACCTGGCATCGCGGTCCCACCGTGCTCTTGCGATGGTCCTGTAGCGCGACGGTCAGCGCGCTGCTTGCTCCGACGTCGAGCTTGTGGCCACCGTTGATCCAGAAGAGGTGCAGGAAATGAACCCGGGCGGCGCTGCCTTCCGCAGGGCGGTAGAACGCAAATTCGGGAGTGGCGGCATTGGGCTGCTCCGTGAAGCGGTATTCAAACTCTCCATCCTGACCGCCGAAGCCTTCAAGCCACCCGGACGAGAAGAAGTAATTGCCGAAACGGCCTATCGAATCGATTCGCAATTCCCCGGAGATCCGTGGGTTTCTGGCGGCGGGCTGTCTGAATTTCATGGAAAGTTTCATCACGAATACCGGTCCCAAACGGCTGCCCGTTATCAGGAAAAGTGGGTTGAAGGTGTTGTTCGCAGCCCCTGTTTTGTCAAGCCGGATTCAGGAGCCGTTGCCGGGGTTCGGATCGTTCGCGAGATCTTCCAGAAAGCCGGGGATTTCGGCAAAGGTCGCGTGCAGAACCTTGGCGTTCAGCGCCGGGCTCGCGGCATGGAGCGCCCCCGCGAGTTGGGAAATCCGGTGGGATTTGAGTGGTTGATCGCTCACGAAGACCGGCAGCAATCCCTGAATCAGGCCAAGCGCCACGAGATGGGCCGGATCCTCGCCAACGACCAACGCCGCAGCGGAGATGCGCGAATCCGGAGTGCTGGAAATGAGCCGATGGATGAACTCGTGGATGAAGGCATCCCGAAGTTTCCAGCTCTGTTCGGTCATGCCGGCCCGGGCGAGCGCGTCATCTGGCATTCCGATGGATTTGGGCGCAAATGGGCGTCCCTGCCAGAAGAACGCCGGGTTGGCGCCGGTGATCGCTTCCAGTCGCGGCAACTGGTTCTTGTCGGAGATCAGATAGAGAACCAGCGGCCGTTGTTCCGTTGCGATCCGGGACTCCAATTTGAGATCCCACTGCCCGGGGACGGAGCCTTCGAAAAGGTGATTCGCGTCGATCTTCCCGCGCACCAGGTCGCGGGCGAGGACCAAGTGCCGCAGCTTCGGAATGGGCCGGCCGGGACGCGCGGTGGGAGTTCCAAACAGCTCCAACGCCCCCGGCGACACCTTGCGGATGAAGAAATGCGGCAGCTTGCGGATGACCGGGAGGTGGTCGTTATAGAAGACATACGGTCGGCCCGACGGCCCCAAGTGATGGAACATCAACTGCAAGTCCGCGATTTCGCTTTGGGGAACCACCCGGGCGATGACGGTCTGGAAAAACGACTCGTCGGGAATCCAGGTGGAGCGGAAAAACCTCGGAATCTGCGGGTGCTTGGCGATCAGCTCGAGCACCTTCGCGCAGGTGGACCAACGCAGAGTCCACCACTGCGAACCCATGTGCGGGGCGAGATTGAGCGGCATCCGCCGCCGGATTTTGAGCTTGCGCTGCCAGCGGACCAGCCGGTCGAACGACTCGCGGCTGGTGCGGAAATTGAACGGATAGAAATACCGCAGCCGCTCGCGGCCGAGACCGCCCTTAACCCAAGGCCGCTGGGTGATGTCGCAGCATTCGATGAAATCAAGATTCGGGCTGCGGCGGAGAAACTCCTTCAGGTCGTCGATCGGCCGGATCGGGAAATCCGCGCCGCTCATTAGGTGGATGTAGTCCGGAGGTTCCGGCATTTTCGCGAACTCGCGCAACGACAGCAGCACCGCCTCCACCAGGCTCCATTCGCCCCACACGCAATGAACTTTCGAAATGACCTGAATCCTGTCCGGATGCTCCGCGGCGATCTTTCGGACCGCCTGTTTGTCGGTGGCGGAGGCGCTGGTGTCGAAATGAATAACCACCCGGTTGCCCTCGGTCGCGAGGATGTCGGTCAGCCGACGGATGGCCGACGGCTGGTTGTGGGCGAGAATGATGAATCCCAAATTCATGACTGACAGAGGTCGGGCCGAATCATTTCCAGCAACCGGCGGTCATGATGTTGGTCTCGATCATGGATTCGACTCCCTCGTATTTCGCGGAGAGCGCGCCGTGAAGCGAGTAATCCTCGGAGTGTTGCAGATGATCGAGGTATTTCTGATACTCCCCCGAGTCGCTGTAGTGGTTCTTCATTCGGATGGCGTGGTCGATTTTTTCGCGAAATGAGGAGACGAACTTGAAATGCAGCAATGCGCCGGTGGGTTCGTGATATTTCCGGTGGGCGTGATTCAGCAGCGCCGGATAGGCGACATGGGTGCTCAGGTAGTAGGCGTATCCCGACTGCCATTTGATGAGCGGGGTTTTGTTGATCGAAGGTGCCGCGCTGAAGTCGGAGGAATTGAAGGCGCGCAGCCGGGGGCCGCCGCGGACCCAAGTGTCGCCATGGCCGCCCTTGGTGGCGTAGTATCCGGCGCGATCAAAATAGGCCGCGTGCGCCAGTGGCGATTCTCCCACAGGAACGTGCGCGTCGGCGATGGGCCCCTCGGGATACATGTCCACTAACAGCGTGAACAGCGAGGGTTTCTCCGAATCGTCGAGAAAGGAGAGGAGTTCGCCGTAGGAACGCGAGGCCATGAACGGATAGACGAAGAACTCGTCGAGATCCACGGTAAGCACCCAGTGGCCGACGGCGTGCTTCGAGAGCAACGCGTTCATCCAGTCCACGCCGTAGCGGGTGTCGGCGTAGGCCTCGTCCGAGTGCCAGAGCGAGACGTCCGGCTCGTTGGCCATGATGTCGGCCATCGCCGGCTCGGACTGGTTGTCCACGAACAGGAAATGGTCGATCCCGAGCTTCCGGTAGTATTCGAGGAAATACGGAATGCGGGTGTTCTCGTCGCGGCCCATGGTCATGAGCAGCTTGGCGCCGGGCTTGATCAGGTGCGTGCGGTCATGAACGGGCTTGAGATGCCTGTCGGCCCTGACGGCCCTCCGTCTCATGTCCTTCACCACCGGATGCCAGAACAACCGCCGCCAGCTTTCCTTGAACTGGTCAATGACTTGAGTGACCGGGGACATTTCTACAAAGCATTGGATTTGTTCGGAGGCGGGGCGGGAAAACTGGATGATTGCGGGGATGAGTCGAGCCTAAACTCATCCGCGACCGCTTGGAGATAGCGGCGTTGCAGGTCGTCGCAGGAGTGCTTCGGAGCGCAGTCCCAGGCGATTTTCTCAAGGTCGAGCAAGGCGCGTTCCCACAGACAGTTTTCGATCTCATCCGCCGGAAAAGTCGCTTTCCCGAATTTCCCGAGGTAGTGGATCTGGCTGCTGATAACGACGATCCGGTTCTGGATTTGGAAGTTCGGCTTGCGAGCGAGGTTCGCTCCAAGGCGATGAAATACCCGGCTCTCAGGCGCGGCCACGCAGCGGAATCCGGCGGAAATCGCCCGCAGGACGGCGTCGGTTTCCTCCAGGAAATAGGCGTAGAACGGATCGAAGCCACCGATTTCGTCGAGCGCGGCTCGGCGGAAGGCCATGTTGCAGCCCGTCGCGGTTAGAAAAGCACGGTGAGCCCCGAGTTCCTCAACTTTCACCTTCGCAGCGGCGCAGTCCTCAAACCAGAACGCCCGTCCCAGGTGGTCGGCGACCACGTACCGGTTGAGAAAACGCTCCCCCTCCCCGTCCATCACGAAGCCTGCGGAAATGCCAACCTCGAGATCCCGCTCCAGCGGCTCGAGCAGCGAGTCGAGCCAACCATCCGCCGGAGAAGCATCATCGTCGATGAATGCCACATGCCGCCCGTTCGCCGCCTGCCAACCCAGGTTTCTCGAAACCGCCAGATTCCGCTCAGGACAATGAATCAGGCGGCAAGGCATGAAGCACCGGCGGATGACCTCCTCGCTCTCGTCGCCGGTGGGCCCGAGGACGATGATGAGTTCGTCGCGCGAGTGATCCCAGTGCTTGCGCAGCGCTTCGAGCGTCACCCCCAGATCCTTTGCGCGGTCCACGGTGTTGATAATCACCGAACAGCGGCGGGAGGAAATCTCCGCTCTGGGATAGGGTTCCCTAGACGAGATCGACGAGGTGGATTCCCTTGCCCACGCTTCCAAGGCCGATTGAAATTCCTGCCCGGGCGGTTGGCGCAGAACGCCTTCGATCAACACGCGGCGATCCGGACCTTTGATCCGCGCGAGAAAGCGCTTCCGCCTCACCCGGCGGATTCTTGCGATGCCCGGCAGCCACTTGATCCTGTCCAACAAGCGCCCCAACCCTTGGCGGTGGGGAATGCGAAGGAGTTCGATTTCAGGCACGGATCGATTGCTAACCGCCATCCGCGTCCAGGCGCAAGAGCCGATTCACGGGAGCCTCCCGTGGAAATCAGGATTTCGAGTCGTAATTCGGCTGCGGATTCTCGTCACCCGGGAAGAATTCTTTCCGGAACGGCGCGGGCCACTGGATTTTACAACGGCCCGAAACATCAAAACAGCGCTGCGAAAGCGTTCCACGGCCCTGACTGGTTTCAAGCAGCAGGTTGATGAAATGCCGCACACGGTGGGGTTTGGGCTTTTCGGCTTGGGTCCAGAACGCGTCGAGTCCGCCCTGATACGTCAAATTGACGAGATTATAGACCGCAGTCCCCAGGGTGATGACCGGCACGTGATGGACCAGTCCGGAAATGCCGACCGAGCTGTTGATATTCACCACGCCGCGGGAATTGGCGAGGAGCGTGGGAAGATGGACCCGGTCCACGTAAAGAATCCGCCCGCCGCCCAGACGATGGTCGAGGCCGGCGATCAAATCCATGTAGTCCTTGTAGCCGCGATCCATCGGATGGACCTTGAAGACCAGTTTGGTATCGGTCGGCGCATGGCGTTCGAAGGATCTCACCACCTGTTTGATGAACTGCTCGATCGACCGGAAATCCGAGCACATCGTAATCTGCGTATCGCTGTGGACCTGCAAGGGCACAGCATAATAGGTGCCCGACATTTCCCCGGCGAACAGCGGGTCCAGCTCGCTGTCCCTGCCGCGCTCGATGAAACGCCAGAGATGGATCACGCCATGTTTAAAGTGACTCCATAACTTCATCTCCCGCTGGTCCACAAAGTTGGGAAACAGCGGCGAAGTGACCCTGCTGAGAAAGAAATTGGTGCAAAACGCGACCAGTTTGGCCGGAGTGCTGACTTGGCAAAGCTCGGTAGGAGTCTCGGCCGGCTTCGGTATTTGGCCACCGGCAAGCAACTTGTCCCAAGCCTTCGCCATGGTCGGCAAGGGCAGCGATTTCCGGCTGAAGACGGTCACACAGTTAGGCCGGATCAATCCCAACTCGAACACATAGCACCCCAAGTCCAGCTCCGCCGCGAGTTTCCAGGCGACCTGATTGTATGGCCGGTAGTGGTTGTAGAGGTAAAACGTGTCGTAACCTTCGGCATGCATCAGTTCGCGCAGCCAAACGTCGAAGTCCTCGAGCGGCCTGCGGAACAGGTGGGTCTGGATGCCGCGGAATTTATAAATCAAATCCGGCGCACAGAAGAAAACCTTGCCCACCTCATGTCCCGCGTCCTTCAAGTCCAGCGCCAACCGCGACATTCCCGCTTCCCAGTCACCTTGGACGATGAGCACCTTGCGCTTCCTCGCTAGGGGTTTTTCCGAACCTCGAAAATCGCCTTGGTCCGCCGGATGGACCACCGTGAGCGCAAGCTCGGCGTTGGAATCCAACCGGAAATTTGGGAGGGGCGAGGAGATCAACATATTGGAAATCCGTTAAAGTGCCAAGTTTTGGTTCATTCGTTCCATTTTTTAAAGCTCTTTAGGGACAAGCACAACGAGCGCTGAAGATGGGGATGTTATGAACAAGCCCTATCCAGTCAACTCTCAAAAGGCTCATGGAAAACGCCACCGCCCTCCATTTTCATGCGATCCATTTCGCCCAGACGCGAATTTCGGGACATTTGGAACCCGCTGTTTCCCAGCACTCTCCGCTCCAAAACCCTAACCGCCGCAGTGGAAAACACTTGCCACGGCGGGGAAATCGCCGCTATCCCAACGGTGCGCCCGCACGACGCATCCGGATTCCTATGACCAAACTGCCCCGCCTGTTGCTACATATCGGGATGCACAAGACTGGCAGCACCAGCCTCCAGCGGTTCTTCGTCCGCAACCGCACGGTCTTGGGGTGGATGGGGATTCATTATCCGAAGGCTTTCGACCCCACCGGCAAACGGCTGCCCAAGCACAACGACCTGTTCCACGCGATTTCGCATGAGAAGGATCTCGGCAAGGCGCATCCGCTGCTCGGAAGCTCGGCGGAGCGGGTGGAAAGACTCGCTGGCCAGATCGAGCAACGGCGGATCACGGTGGTCAGCGCCGAGGGACTGTCCGGAGAAAGTCCGGCATTCGCCGAGGCCTTCGCCCCACTTCGCGGACGCTTCGACGTGCGGGTCATCTGCTTCATCAGGCGGCAGGACGATTGGGCGAAATCTTTTTACAAGCAAATGGTCCAGAGCCGAGAAGTGCGGGAAAGCCGGAGATTCGAGGAGTTCATTGCGGCGGAAAGCACCCGCAATCACCTCAACTACGCGCAACTGCTCGACTGGTGGGCTGCCGCCTTGGGCGAACGTGCGATCCGGGTGGAAATTTACCAACCGGGGATCCGTGTGCTGCCGGCATTTCTGAGAGCCGCCGGTTTGCCTAAATCATTGGCTCTCTTGCCGTTCAGCGGTGGGACCCAGAACCGCAGCCCGGTTTCCGGCTTCGTCGAACACCTCCGCGCGGCGAACGAAGCGGGACGGGGAAAACCCCTGCCGAATGACGCGGACGAGGATGCGCCCTATTTCACCGCCGAGGCCCGGGACAAATTCATGAGCGGGTTCGAAGCCAAAAACGAATCGATCCGCGTGCGGTTCCGGCCGGATTTGAAGCGGCTTTTCGACTGAAATCTACCAGCGGATAGCGGCGGCGGCCCACGTCAGGCCGGCACCGAAAACGACCAGCACGATGTGCTCGCCGCGTTTGAAGGCACCGCTGCGGTTGGCTTCGTCGAGGGCGATGGCGACCGCGGCCGCAGAGGTGTTGCCGTATTTGTCGAGGTTCACGAAGACGCGCTCGTTGGGCACCGCGAGACGGTCGGCGATGGCGTCGATGATCCGCAAATTCGCCTGGTGCGGGATGACGCAGGCAATGTCTTCGGCTTTCAGGCCGGCACGCTCGATGACTTTTTCCGC
>JANOZJ010000175.1:0-10808 GCA_031429315.1 Akkermansiaceae bacterium | reverse complement strand
GTCAGGCGTGGGCGGCTGGCTCGTGAAACGTGCGCTCGATCAGCTCGGGCGTTAGAACTTCCGCCACCGGGCCGAAGGCCAGCGCGCGTGTTGCCAGCACCAGCGCTTCATCGAACAAGCGCGGTACCGTGTTGAGATCGTGGTGCGAGGCGATCACCAGCCGGCCCTCGTGGGCGAGCCTGGCTAACAAATCCCCGAGCAGTTGCGCGGCGTTGCGGTCGAGCCCGGTGAACGGCTCGTCGAGCAGCAGCACATGCGCTTCTTGCGCCAGCGCGCGGGCGAGGAACGCCCGTTGTTGTTGCCCGCCGGACAGCTCGCGGATCTGCCGGTGTTGCAAATCCAGCAGCGCCAGCGACTCCAGCGCCCGGTCCACCGCCGCGCTGTCCGCAGGCGAGAATTTCCGCCACCAGCCGGTCTGCGGGTAGCGGCCCATTTCCACCAGCCCGCGCACGGTGATTGGAAACGACCAGTCCACCTCCTCGCGCTGCGGCAGATAGGCGAACTCGCGCGACCACTTTTTCACCGCCGTCCCGCGCCAACTGATCGAGCCCTTGTCGCGCGGCACCAGCCCGGCGATCACCTTGAGCAGCGTGCTCTTGCCTGCGCCGTTAGGGCCTATCAGCGCCACCCGGTTGCCGCAGGAAGTCGCCAGCGAGACGTCTTCCAGGGCCAGCACCCGCCGGTAGCGGACGCTCACGTTCTTGATCACGAGCTCGTGATGATGCCCGTGGTGGGCGCAGCAGTCGTGATGGTTTTCGCTCATTTCGCGGCGGGGAAGGGGAGTTCGAGGAAATCATCGAGATCGCCGGCGGCGTCGAAAACATGGGTGAAAGTTGCCTGGCCGGGAGCTTCCAGCGTGAGCTTGGCGAAACGATGTTCGCCGTCCGCCACCGGGGTTTTCCAACGGACCACCAGCCCGAGCCGCGGGTTGTTAGGATCGAGTTCCAGCATTCCGGAAATTGGCGACGACTCCGCCGCCGGGCGGATCAAGTGGCCGGTGTCGATTTCCACCACCGCCGCCGGAGCGGATAGAACCAGGCGGAACGGCACCGCCGCCAGTGCCGCGCGCCCGGCGACGGGTGGCTTGGCCGCGGGCTCGGCGGTGCTCCGGGCCGCGGTCACCCGTAGCAAGCCGACTCCCGTCGCCGCGAGGGCGAAAACGAGAAGGATGAACCGGATGAGTGGTGAGCCGCGCACGCCGCGACCTTGGGCCGGACCCGGGCAAGATGCAAGAGACTTGCAGATGCCTGTGAGGGTGGTTTCTGGTAGAATCATGCCGGCCCATCCGGGGAAATACGCAGTCACCGCCTAACACATGCCGCGTCCGCGATGCGCAGGCCGTCCATCGCGGCGCTGACGATGCCGCCGGCGTAGCCCGCGCCCTCGCCGCAGGGATAGAGGCCGCCGACTTCGGGATGCTCCAGGGTATCGTCGCGGCGGGGGATTCTAACAGGAGAGCTGGTGCGCGTTTCAAAGCCTAACAACAATGCTTCCGTGGAAATGTAGCCATGGATCTGGCGGCCGAAGAGGCGCATCCCTTCACGCATCCGGCTGGTGATCCACTGCGGTAGCAGGTCGTGCAGCGGCGCGGAGTTCGTGCCGGGGAAATAGCTGGTGTCGGGAAGGCTGGAAGAAATTTTTCCGGCGAGGAAATCGGTGACGCGCTGGCCCGGAGCCACCTGGCCGCCGCCACCGGCGATCTTTGCGGTGCGTTCGAGTTCCTTTTGGAAGACCAGTCCGGCGAGCACGCCGTGCTCCCTAACAAGCGAGCGCAAATCCTCGGGCTCGACGGTGGCGACCATGCCGGAGTTGGCGAACGGGGAATCGCGGCGCGACAGGCTCATGCCGTTGACGACCACCTCGTCGTTCTCGGTGGAGGCCGGCACGATCCAGCCGCCGGGGCACATGCAGAACGAATGCACCCCGCGGTCGCGGATCTTGGTGGCCAGGCGGTAGCGCGCGGCGGGTAGTAGCCGCGGGCGTTCCTGGCCGTAGTCGAGATGATATTGGGTGCGGTCGATGAATGGTTGCGGATGCTCGATCCGGAAGCCCACTGCGAACGGCTTGGCCTCCAGCAGGATGTTTTTCGTCGCAAGCAGCCGATAGATGTCGCGCGCGGAGTGGCCGGTCGCGAGGATCACCGACTCCGCCAGGATTTCCTCGCCGGATGCCGTGACCACGCCGTGGATGTGGCCATGGGTGATCAGGAAATCGACGACCTTGGTTTGAAATCTAACTTCACCGCCGGCGGCGATGATCGAGTGGCGGATCGCCTTGACCACGTTGGGCAAGAGGTTGGAGCCGACGTGCGGGTGAGCATCGGTTAGGATTTCCTCCGGCGCGCCATGGGCGACGAGCACTTCGTAAACCTTGGCCACGGGACCGCGCTTGGTGGCACGGGTGTAGAGCTTGCCATCCGAGAAAGTGCCGGCACCGCCCTCGCCGAAGCAGTAGTTGGACTCCTCAATGACCCGGCCCTCGCGCAGCAGCGGCGCGAGGTCGAAGCGCCGCGCGCTGGCGTTCTTGCCACGCTCCAGCAGGATTGGCTTCAGCCCGTTTTCCAAACACCGCAGCGCGGCAAACAATCCCGCCGGCCCGCAGCCGACGATGATGACCGGTCGCGCATCCGCTGGCAGGGCAGGGGCGGACCAGCTCGGCGTCTCGTCCGGCGGCAGGGGACCATCCAACGACACGTCGAGGCGAAGCTGGACTTTGACCGCGCGTTGGCGGGCATCGATCGAGTGCTTGCGCAGCTTGATCCCGCCGATGCGTGTTAGAGGGACGCCGAGCTTGTCCGCGGCGGCCTGGCGGCGGGCGTCGTCGTCCTCGGATTTCTCCAGGGGCAGGACGATATCGACGGTTTCGATCTGGGGCTCCAAGGGATGACTGGGTTGGAAGAACAGGCAGGAATACTTCTAACCATTCAGGCGCGGATGCGGTGCTTCATTCCCGCGTCATCGACGCTGACGAAGGTCACGCGGGTTGAAAAAATCGGCAGCGGGCCGGCCCTTTCATCGATGACCTTCACGGCGTAGGTGACGCTGGTGTTGCCCTCGCGTTCGCGGGTGCAGGAAATCATCAGGATCGTGCCGTCGCGCACGCTTTGGCGGAATTCCACAGTGTCCATCGCCACGGTGACGAACTGGCAGTGCGGATAGTCGAGGCTCGCGGCGATCCACGAGGCCTCGTCGATCCATGCTAACAGCCGCCCGCCAAACAGAAACCCATAGTGATTGAGGTCGCCGGGTAGAACGAGTCGGTGCGTTTCCATATCTTACCAGCGGCGGCGTTTGGGCTCCTTGTAGATCGCGGCGTCGCACGAATAAGCGCCGGCTCCTGCCAGGATGATCGCGATCATCGGGATCAGATAGAGCAAGGCAAGTTCCTTGCAAGCGCCGCCGGCGAAGAACCATGGCGTGGACGCGCCGGCCCCGAACGCGGCGACGACCATGGCGAAGCCAAGCACGAAAGCCGCCGGGCGGGTCATGAGTCCCAGAATGATCAACACCGAAGCCGCTGCTTCCGCGCCGATCGTCAGGCCGAGGTTGACATGCGTTGGCAGCAGGCTCAGCGGGAAAAAATCCGGCTGATAGAATCCTTTTTTCAGGATCGCATCGAAGTTGCGGATTTTGGGGATACCGTGGCCGATGAGCATCATCAGTCCCACCATCACCCGCAGCGCGAGAAATCCCAGGGAGGCGGTCGCGTCGCGAGTCCCACAGTCGAACAAGAATTTTTTCATGAGGCGGAGCCGGGTGCTGATTTGGCGGAAATCGTGATCCGCTTGAGTCGATCATCCCCCTGCGGCGAATGGGAAACGATTTGCGGATCACCGGCCAGCACATTGTAAACCATGCGCCGGTAGTAGGCGTTGAGCGGGCGCATCTGGAACGGCTTGCCGGTGCTTTTCACCCGCTCGGCGATGCCCTGGACTTCCTCGTTGATCTGGTCTTCCTGGATCGAGCGGAAATGCCCGCAGTCCACCTTGATCCGCTCCGCCTTGGGCAGGTGCCGGCGGACGATTCGGTTGACCAGGTATTGAAGGTCGTCGAGGCGGTCGCCGTCCTTGCCGATGATCGCCTCGCTTTCGCCCGAATGAATCTGCAGGCAGGGGCCGTCATGGGTTTCCTGGACCTCGATCGTGGCCGTGAACCCGAGGTGCCCGAGCATCGTATCAAGAATCTTGTTGGCTGATTCCACCGTTGTCATGGCCCGAGTCTAATCACATCGCCCGCCGGGTCAACCACCTCACATGGGTTTGTGTGCGAAATGCCCGGCGATGTCCCTAGCGAAGTCCATCAGCCGCTGCTTTTCCGCGGCGGTGAACTCATGGGGCGCGAACTTGCCGACGCCGAGCGTGCCGATCACCGCGCCGGAAGTGTGGGAAAAAACCGGCACCGCGAGCGAGCCGGCGACGCCGGTTTGCCGCGCATCGACCTTCGCCACTCCGCCGAGATCCTCCTGGAGATTGCACAGTTCCACCGGCTCCTGGCGCTCGGCCGCGACCCCGGCGATGCCTTTGCCGAAAGGGATTGAAGCGATTTTATCCGTCAGGAAATCCGGCACGCCGATCTGGCAGACGAGGGTCAGCGTTGTCGCGCCGTCCGGCGCTTGATGGATCGTTCCGGTTTGGCAGCCGAGACTTTCCAAAATCGATTCTAGCAGCGCGTTCCAATTCACGGGGGCGGTCATGGCCTCTGGAATAACACGGGTTAGATACCCCGTCACCCACTCATTTGTGGTGGAAATTCGCGCTTGGCATTGGCCGCGATATCAGCCAAACCCTTCGCCACATGAAGAAAGCCCCTACACTCATCTCAGCACTGGCCATGTCCATTCTGGCCTGCCAGCTTTGCCCCGCCATGGACGTCAAAGAGGAAAATTACGGGACAATGCCCGACGGGAAGAAGGTGAGGATTTTCACCCTGACCAATAAGAACGGCCTCGTGGCCCGGGTCACCGAATACGGCGCCATTCTGGTTTCGATGAAGACCCCGGACAAGTCCGGGAAAGCGGCCGATATCACCCACGGTTATGATTCGCTGGAAGGCTGGCTGACCAACACCTCCTACTTCGGCGCGACGGTCGGCCGCTTCGGCAACCGCATCAAGGACGGCAAGTTCACTCTCGATGGCAAGGACTACAAGCTCGCCACTAACAACGATCCCGGCGGCATCCCGTGCGCCCTCCACGGCGGGCTTAAGGGTTTCGACAAGGTGCTGTGGTCCGGCAAAACGACGGAAGACAAACAAGGCGTCGAGTTTTCCTACACCTCCAAGGACGGCGAGGAAGGCTATCCCGGAAATCTAGCCGTCAAGGTCACCTATTCCCTCACCGACGACAACGAACTCAAGTGGCAAGCCAAGGCAACCACCGATGCCCCGACCGTTCTCAACATCGTCCAGCACACCTATTGGAATCTATCCGGCGACCCCACCAATACGATCAACGACCATATTCTGATGCTCGACGCGGAAGGCTATCTGCCCACCAATGCCGGCCTGATCCCGACCGGCAAGATCGACCCCGTCGCCGGAACTCCCATGGATTTCACCAAGCCCACCGCCATCGGCGAGCGGGTCGGCGCGGATTTCGAAGCCCTCAAACTCGGCGGCGGTTACGACCACGCGTGGGTCATCAAAAAGGGTGAAGGCCTCCGCCTGAATGCCCGCGTCAAGGATCCGAAAAGTGGCCGCGTGATGGAGATTTCCAGCAACCAGCCCGCCATCCAGTTCTATGGCGGTAATTTCCTCGATGGCAAAGCCATCGGCAAAGGCGGTGTGGCTTATGCCTACCGCACGGCCTTCGCCCTCGAAACCGAGAACTTCCCGGATGCGCCTAACCAGCCGTCGTTCCCGTCCGCCGTGCTTCGCCCCGGTGAGAAATACGATCACCAGATGATCTTCAAATTCTCCGCCGAGTGACTTCGTCGCCCGCCGCCCGAGCTACCGAGACCCACCAAGCGGTAACAGTCCTGACTCCTCGCCCGCGACGCATTCCGCCTTTCTCCAAACGCCAAGTAGAAACCTGATATAATATGTTGAATTCATTCGTTGTTCCTTTCATTGCCGCAGTCAGTGGCAGCGGAGGCGGCTCCATGGGAAGTGGCCTCAAGTTCGATCTCGATCTGGTCGATTGGGTGATCCTCGCCATCTATCTGGTGTTTGTCATCGGCATCGGTTTCGCGCTGAAACGCCAATCCAAAACGGCGGAGGATTTCCTTCTATCAGGCCGCTCGATCCCGGGTTGGATCACCGGTCTCGCTTTCATTTCCGCAAACCTCGGCGCACAGGAACTCATCGGCATGGCGGCGTCCGGCGCCGAGTATGGCATCATGACATCCCACTTCTATTGGGTGGGGGCGATTCCGGCGATGGTGTTTCTCGGCATTTTCATGATGCCGATGTATTATGGGTCCAAGGCCAAGTCGGTGCCTGAGTATTTGAAAATGCGCTATGACGAGCGCACCCGCGTTTTCAACTCGGTCTCGTTCGCTTTCATGACAATCTTTTCGTCCGGCATCTCGATGCATGCGCTCGCCGATTTGCTCACCACGCTGGTGGGGTGGAACTACTATGGCTGGCTTGTCGTCACTTCGGTGATCGTTCTCGCCTATGTCCTGAAGGGCGGCCTGAGTTCGGCAATCTATAACGAGGTTCTGCAATTCTTCATGATTGTCTTCGGCATCGCGCCGCTGGCCTATCTTGCCTTGAAAAATGTCGGTGGCTGGGATGGCCTCGTCACCAAGTTGCAGGCATCTCCGCTCGGTGATGGCTCCATTCATTCGTGGGCGCAGACTGCCACCGGCGACAACCCGATGGGTGTGCCATGGTATGGCATCATCTTCGGTCTCGGCTTTGTGCTTTCGTTCGGTTACTGGACCACCAACTTTGCGGAAGTGCAGCGCGCGCTGGCCGCTAACTCAATGGGTGCCGCACGCCGCACGCCGATTATCGGGGCGATTCCTAAAATGTTGTTTCCCGCCATCGTCATCCTGCCCGGCATGATCGCCTATGCGCTCACCATGGATGGCCCTGGAAGCGGCTACACCATTCCGGTCAAGCTCGATGCCAACGGGGTGGCCATGCTCGACAGCGCGGGGAAAACCATCATGAACTACAACCAGGTGCTGCCCTCGATGATCCTCAACTACTTCCCTAACGGGCTGTTGGGACTCGCGCTCACCGCGCTGATGGCGTCCTTCATGTCCGGAATGGCGGCAAACGTCACCGCCTTCAACACCGTGTGGACCTACGACCTTTATCAAACTATGAGACGCTGGTTTGATCGTAGTAAGCCTCATACTCTGACTTTCTCCGATGGCAGAAAAGAAACTGTCTCAATCACGCCAGAACCTGCGGGAGATAAGCATTATTTGTTGATTGCAAAAGTCGCCACCATCGCCGGTATCATCCTGGCCATGGGTTGCGCACTGATTGCTGCGAAGTATAATAACATCATGGCAATTCTGCAGTTGGTCTTCGGCTTCGTCAACGCGCCGTTGTTTGCGACCTTCCTGCTGGGAATGTTCACCAAGCGTTCCAACAATGCGGGGGCCTTCTGGGGCCTCTTGATCGGCACCGGCACTGCGGTGGTTTTCCATGGCCTGTCATGGGTTACCGGCAATGCACCCGGTGTCAAAGGTGCCTGGATTTCCCAGGTCTTCGAGTATCCGAAGGATCTCTCGCAGAGCTTCATGGTGGCTATTGTCGCCTTCAGCGTTACCTTCGTCATCAACGCCGGCCTCTCGCTGACCAGCGGGCGCAACAAGACGGATGAGGAACTTGCCGGTTTGGTCTATTCCCTCACACCCAAACAACTGTCAGGTCACGAAGCATGGATCATGCGGCCGGCGGTGCTTGGCACCATCGTCATGATCGCTGCGATTGTTCTCAACATCATCTTCTGGTAATTCCACCAACCTACTACTTCCATGGACCTTCGACTTCCCATTGGCATCATCTTCACCATCTACGGATTCATCCTGATCGGGTATGGATTCGTCACCAAAGGCAGCAAAATTTACGAGAGATCGCTCGATATCAACGTCAACATCTCGTGGGGAATCGTCCTCCTCATCTTCGGCCTGGTGATGTATTACTACGCGAAGCGCGGCAAGAAATCCTAAGCCTGGGGCAAGACGCTTCTTGTTTGCCCTAAGGAGGGTGGAATCGTGATTGCGGCGTCTCGCCGCAAGTCAAGGCCGCCGTGTCGCGCTGCCTTGCGTTCACGCTTTCGTTGCTGCGAGACGCAGCAACGACGGTTTCCAACGGCCGGCACCTGCCCGCCCTACTTCTCCGACTTCTCCACCGCCTGCTTGGCGATCTTGTCCAACACGCCGTTGACGAAGCGGCGGGAGTCGGTGGTGCCGAAGCGCTTGGCGAGCTCGATGCATTCGTTCATCACCACCTTGGGCGGAGTTTCGGCGTGGAGGAGCTCGTAGGTGCCGAGCCGCAGGATCGCGCGGTCCACCGGGTCGATCCGCTCGGGGGCGAAGTTCTCGACGACGGCGGCGAGGGTGCCGTCGATCTGCTCTTTCTTGATGAGAATGTCATCGACCAGTTCGTCGGCCATTTGGCGCAGCGTGTGGATTTCCGCTTTGGAATCGCGGAGCCGGGCGAGGTCGGCTTGTTCGGGAAATTTTTCCGGTTCTTCGACCATCCGCAGGCGGTCGGAAATCCGTTGCAACCGGCGGATCGACGCGGTCACCGCTTCGAGTTGCCCGCGCAGCGCGGGAAAATCTTCAATGCCCTGGATGAAACGAAGGCGCGCGGCTGCTAGATCGCGGTCCAGTTTGAAAAGGACCTCAAGCGCGTCGCCGAAGCTTTCCGCCACTGACGCGTCATCGTCGTCTTTCGGCAGCCGCTCCAACTTCGCGAACGACGTGCTCCAACCGGATTCCAGCTCGGCGATCCGCTTCAAATCGATTTTCAAACTTTCTGCCAGCGGCCATGCCGAAAGCATCGCGCTTGCCAGCGCCTGGCGCTCGGCAAACTCGACCAGGCGACCTTCCCGCCCGACTGCTAGATGGTGGACCGTCCGGAACGTCGCGAGCTGCAGGCTGCGGCGATCCGACTCGGTGACGAAGTCCCAAAACGGCCCCCGCAGCGCGGCGGGATCCGCGCCGCCTTCCAAGTCCGCACAGTAGAGAAACTGGACGACCGCCTCGCGGATGTGGCGGCGGCTAGGCATTGCGGTGCTTTTTCAGGCTGGAGTTGCGGGGCATTGAGCGGTCGAGTTCCAGGAAAATGTCAATCATCGCGGCGGCGGCGCGCGCGGCTTCACGGCCGCGGTTGAGTTGGGCACCGATGCAGCGGGCGTAGGCTTGTTTCTCGTCCTCGACCAGCAGGACTTCATGGATGATCGGCCGCAACGACTGGATCGCCAATTGTTGCAGCGCGTCGGTCACGCATCGGCCGACGAGGTCGGCGTGATCGGTGGAGCCGCGGATGATCAGGCCGAGCGCGATGACGCAGGCCGGCGGATCGCGTTCGAGAATGGAAGCGATCATCACTGGAATTTCAAAAGCGCCGGGCACCCGGATGAGATCGACGCGGCCTTGCGGGACCAACTCACCAAGCTCTTCGATGGCGTTCTCCACCAGCGCATCCGTGAACTCGGTGTTGTATTTCGAGGCGACAATACAGATCCGGACCTTGGGTCCGACAATCCGGGGTTTGGGATGAAGCGTTGACGACATGCGGTCGGTATGGCGGGCAGTTGCGGAAAAGTCAACCGACAGGCGGCCAGATTCACTGCGGTGGTGAATTTCGCTTGGCGGGCGGGGCATGGGAACGAAGATCCGTGCATGGTTTCTTTCCTCGAGGCGCTCGGACTGCTGTTGGAGAACACGCCGCTGATGGCGGTCGAGCGTTGCCGATTGGAAAATGCCAGCGGCCGGGTATTGCGTGAGAACGTGACGGCAGACCGGCCGTTTCCCGCGATCGACCGGGTGATGATGGATGGCCACGCGCTGCGCTTTGCGGATTGGCAGGCCGGACACCGGTCATTCCGCGTCACCGGTTCCGCCCCGGCGGGCCGGCCCGCGCCCGCTCTAACCGCCGAGGCGGGGACTTGTGTGGAAGTGATGACCGGCGCGCCGTGCCCGGCCGGCGCGGACTGCATCGTGCCGGTGGAGGAGGTGATCGAAAGCGCTGCAGGCAGCGTGAAATTGGCCGAATCCGCCGATCCGGTCGCCGACCGCTTCATCCATCGCGCCGGTAGCGACGCCGCGGCGGGTGAAATTCTGTTGGAAGCCGGCACTTTGTTAGGCTCGCGTGAAATCGGCGTTGCGGCCTCTTGTGGCGCGGCCTGGTTGGACGTTTCATGCGTCCCGAGAATCGCGGTGATCGCGACTGGCGATGAACTCGTGGCGGTGGACGAGATTCCCGCGGAGCACCAGATCCGCCAGTCTAACGGCCATTCACTTGCCGCCGCCCTGCACCGCGCCGGCTATCCGCCGGGTGAGATCGCCGTCTTGAACGACAAGGTTGCCGCCGCCCGCCCAGCGTTGGAAAAACTGCTGGCGGCGCACGACTGGCTCGTCCTAACGGGAGCGGTGTCGGCGGGTGCGCGCGACTTCGTGCCATCGCTGTTAGCGGGGCTGGGCTGCCGGAAGATTTTCCATGGAGTGGCCCATCGGCCGGGCAAACCCGGTGGCTGCTGGATCGGCCCGGACGGGCAGGTGATCCTCGCGCTCCCGGGCAATCCGGTGTCCGCGCTAACAGGGCTGCATGTGTTCGTGATCCCGGCGCTGGCGGTGGCATCCGGCCTGCCGCGCCCGGTGCCCCGCCGCGTGGCGATGGACG
>JANOZJ010000174.1:0-4987 GCA_031429315.1 Akkermansiaceae bacterium | reverse complement strand
CCACAAGAACCTCAAGCCCGAGGCCTTCGCCGCTGTCTGATGCCCGCGCCACTGTGGCCCGGGCATCCTGCCCGGAGCCAACCCCGCAACACCATGGAAGCGCTTGAATTCGAACTCCCGCCCGTTGTCCTGCCGGACATCGATCCCGCGGAACTCTCCGCCGCCCTCGCTCCGCTCCGCGCCGGCGAGCGGCTTCGTTTCCTCTACGATCAACTCGGCGGGCGCCTCGTCGTTTCCACCAGCTTCGGCCTCCAGGCGGCGGTCATGCTGCACTTGGTCCACGAACACGCGCCGAAAATCCCGGTCGTGTTCATCGACACCGGCTTCCTGTTTCCCGAAACCTATCAGTACGCCGGGGAACTCGCCTCCAGGCTCAATCTCGACCTCCGCATCTATCAGCCCACCGTCTCCGCCGCACGGATGGTTGCGCTGTGGGGAAATCTCTGGGAAAACGGCAAGGACGGTGCTGACCGCTACGGCCTGCTAACAAAGATCGAGCCGATGAACCGCGCGCTCCGCGAAACCGGCGCCGACGTCTGGCTCAGCGGCCTCCGTCGCTCGCAGTCCAACAGCCGCTTAGACCGGCCATTCGTCGAGCAACAGAAAAAGACCGTCAAAGCCTATCCGATCCTCGATTGGGCGGACGCGCAGGTGGACCTCTATTTCCATCAGAACGGCCTGCCGCGCCATCCGCTCGCGGAGAAAGGCTACGTCACCATGGGCGACTGGCACAGCACGCGTCCTGTCGCGGACGGCGACGTCGAAGCCACCCGCTTCAACGGCGAGAAGTTCGAATGCGGCTTGCACCTTGACTCCGGCTCTCCGGATTTCCAGATTTGAGACTCCCCGCAGAAACCTGATACCTCCCAACCCGAAAACCATCATGAACATCGCCGAAAACATGGCTGCCACCGTTGGCAACACTCCGCTGATCCGCCTCAACCACCTCACTCAGGGACTCGACGCCGAAGTCTGCGTAAAGGCCGAGTTTTTCAACCCGCTCTTCAGCGTCAAGGACCGCATCGGCAAGGCGATGATCGAGGCCGCCGAGAAGGACGGCTCGCTCAAGCCCGGCGGACTCATCATTGAACCCACCTCGGGAAATACCGGCATCGCGCTCGCCTTCATCGCCCGCTCGAAAGGCTACCGCTGCATCCTCACCATGCCCGAGAGCATGTCGATCGAGCGCCGCGTGCTGCTGCGCTTGTTAGGCGCGGAGATCGTTCTAACGCCCCGCGCCCGCGGCATGAACGGGGCCATCGCCATGGCCAGGAAACTCATCGGGGAAAACCCCGGATCATTCGGCCCCGGCCAGTTCGACAATCCGGCCAACCCGCAGGTCCACCGTGAAACGACCGCCGAGGAAATCTGGCGCGACACGGATGGCCAGGTGGACGTATTCGTCGCCGGTGTCGGCACCGGCGGCACCATCACCGGTGTCGGCGAGGTTTTGAAATCGCGTCGCCCCGGCGTGAAAATCATTGCCGTGGAGCCGGCCGCCAGCCCGGTGATTTCCGGCGGCGTGCCCGGCCCGCACATGATCCAAGGCATCGGTGCCGGATTCATCCCGCAGAACCTCAACGTCGCGGTCATCGACGAAACCATTCTCGTCTCTAACGAAGACGCCATCGCCACCGCCCAAGCCCTGGCCCAACAGGAAGGCCTGCCCGCCGGGATTTCCACCGGCGCGAACGTCTGGGCCGCCATACAGATCGCCAAGCGCCCCGAGTCCAAAGGCAAGCGCATCGTCACCGTGGGCTGCTCGTCCACCGAGCGCTACCTCTCGACCGCCCTGGCCGAGAAAGTGCGTGAGGAAGTCACGAACCTGCCGGTCCACGAAATCTGAGGGAAATGATATAGGCGTTCCCGCCTGTTCTTCCTGTGCGTCAAGGTGGGTCGGACTGCGGCCGACCCTCCTGTTTGGCTATCAGCCGGACACTGTTAGCCGGAGATGCGGGCAGGAATGCCTACATCACGTCACCTCACGCCCGCCTCCCAGTAGCCGTCCTTTCCATGGATCGCGGAACTTCATCCCGCCCTGCGCGGCCCTGCCGCTCCACCGTCAGACTCACCCGTCTATCGATTCCGCTCGACGCATCTCTATCACATAAATTCTTGCTGGAATCAGACAACGCCCCCTTCGAAACCAAACTCTGACTCACCGCCGACACCCGCCACCTCGACTTTTCGAGAAACTTAGCCCATGCCCCCAATGATGCAGCGCTCCGTTGCACAAGTTCCGTGGGGCCACCAAATCTCAGCACCAACGGTGAGTCCCATGCCAGCCCATGGCACCGCCCTGGGTCCACATCGCAAATGGATCCAAGCCCTGAAGGGGCGACCCGAAAACGGGTTCCGTGCCATCGCGCCCACCCCAGGATATGCCGCCCCTTCAGGGCTCGATTCCTTGTTCTCCGCTAGACCCAGAGCGCTGCCTTGGGCTGGCATGGCTTGCCCCGTTGGGGCGCAAAGGTTGCCATGCGGCGGCCGAGGTTTGGAAGGAATGAGCGCAAGTCCCGTTCCGCATCTTGATCGTGCGCGATATTATAGTTCTTTCCCATCTGGATTATCCCTTGGTTGAGGTTGGGTCGTTTCCGTGACTGTCACGATCACGGATCTGGCCGTTGGGGCGGTGGATGAATAGTTCACCCTTTCCGGCTCGGGATGCCTCACGACCATGATTGATCGCTACAGCCTGAGTCGGGGCGATGCCTGATACACGTGATGAACCCTCACGTCTCCAAGCCCAGTTTTCCCCATGTTTGACGACATGGACGTTTTTCGGATTTGGCATTTAGCTAATTTGGTAACCAGTTTCATCCTTGACGCGCCCAGCTTGATGCCGGATAAGAACCCCGTCGTCCGCGACAAGATTTCTTACGCTCCCATTGAAGCTGGAAGTTAGTTTGGAAGAAAAGGGTAGGTGTATCAGCACCTGCCCTTTTTCTTGGATGCGAAGAGGGGTATCTTGTTTTTTACCCGGAGCCAAGCGGAAAGTTCCAGTGTTGATGTTTTTCCGCAGAAATAAGTTACCACACAGGAAACTTTTTCTTTTCTCCTGTGAATAACCGTGGATAAGGTGCGTCCACCACATGGAGATTCTCGCGGCAGACAAGATCGAGGAGTTCGTCCGCAAGCATGCGAATGCCCGTGCGCCTCTCGCTTCCTGGCTGCTGATCGCCGAGGGTGCTGAGTGGACATCGCCTCAAGACGTGAAAAACAGCCTGCCGTTCACCAAAGTCCTATCAGACGACCGGCTGGTTTTCAAAATCGGGGGGAACAACTACCGGCTGGTGGTTCTCGCCCGCTACCGGAACGGAATCCTCCTGGTTCAAAAGATAGGCACCCATGCGGAATACGACCGCTGGAAACTTGACTGACTCCAACCACCATGAAAATCCTCAAAAACAGCAAAGACCACAAGGATGCCCTCCGCGATCTCGAGGAGCTGATGATCGCAGATCCCGCACCGGGCACGGATGATGACGAGAAGCTCCAGCTTCTTGCTTTCCTGATCGCGGATTACGAGAAGCGCGCCGTGAAGCTTCCGCAAGCTTCGCCCGCTGAGGTGATCCGGTTCGTGCTCGAGCAGCGCGGATTGAAACAACAGGATCTCATTCAGTATATCGGATCAAAGGGCCGTGTGTCGGAGATCCTTTCCGGCAAGCGTGAACTGACGTTGAAAATGATCCGCGCACTTCATGGTGGTCTGGATATCCCTTTCAAGGCGTTGGTGCAGGAACAAGGATTCGATGTGCCCGACGAGATTTCAGTTGAGGACTTCCCATTTAACGAGATGCACAAGGCCGGGTATTTCCCGAATGTCATCAAAGAAAAAGTGATAGCGATCAAAGACCGGGCTGAGGACCTTCTTCACGGCTTTTTTCGTGGGCGTGAGAATGACCCGATGCTGGCATTCAACAGGCAAGGTAGCGGAAAAGCCGAGATCAACAGATTCGCAGTCCATGCGTGGCGGTGCCGAGTGCTAGACCGGGCAAAGCAGGTGAAGCGGGGAGAATACTCCCGTGAAAACCTGAGTCAGGCTCTGTTCTCTCAACTGACGGCCCTGAGCGCTCTGGATACCGGGCCGTTGCTTGTCCGCGATCGCCTGACTGCGGCAGGAGTCGCCGTTGTTATCGAGCAACACTTGTCGAAGACACGATTGGATGGTGCGGCGCTGTGGCATCCTGATGGCTTCCCCGTGATCGGACTTACCCTCCGCTATGACAGACTCGATAACTTTTGGTTCACCCTCTTTCACGAGATCTGCCACGTCGCACAACATTTGGATAAAAATCCCCAAGGCTTAATCGATACGGACATCGACTCGGAATCTGAGGTAGTCATCGAACAAGAGGCCAATACTTTTGCTTTAAACCAATTCATCTCTCCCGAAGACTGGGAGGAGGTGAAACATCTTACCACCGCGAAAGAAATAAGAAAGGCTGCCACGAAGCTGGCGATCCACCCAGCAATATTGGCGGGTCGGCTTCGCAGGGAGGCTCAGGATTACGGGCTACACCGGACACTGGTTGGACAGGGAGAAGTTAAATGTCAGTTTGAGGTTTTATGAACGTTTCGCGCAGCAATAATCGTATTATTTTCGAATATGCCAAGATCGCCAACTTCCTCACCGCGCTGGACCGGAAGATCGAAAGCGTGGCCCAGCAGATCCGCCACACCCAAGCCTTCAAGAAAGGGCTGTTGCAGCAGATGTTTGTGTGACAGCACGGAAGATTTTTAACCACAGATTTCACAGATGAACACAGACGAAGAAACCCAGATCTACACCCAAGCCTTCAAGAAGGGGCTGCTGCTGCAGATGTTTGTATGAGTGCGTTCTCGATTCACAACTCCAGTCTCACGCTCGAAGGCATCCGCAAGGGCGTGGAGAATCAATACTTCGAGCGCAAGGGCCGTGACACCAAGGCCTCGAAGTTGGCGAACGAGATCATCGGCATGCTCAATGCCAGCGGCGGCGTGATTG
>JANOZJ010000173.1:0-5274 GCA_031429315.1 Akkermansiaceae bacterium | reverse complement strand
CGAGGCGGGGACGATCCTCGAGGCCAATGTCACCGCCGCCAGGATGCTGGGCGTGTCCCCAAACACGCTGGCCACGCAACCGTTCACCCGTTTCATCGTTCGCGAGGACCAGGACGTTTTTTACTTACAGCGCAAGCAACTCCATGAAATGGCGGTGCCGCAGGACTTCGAGCTGCGGCTCGCGGGCCGCGGGCCACAGCCGTTCTGGGCGCATCTGGCCATCTCCCTAGCCACCGCCGCCGACGGCGCGGCGGAGACTCGCATCGTGCTGACCGACATCAGCGCACGCAAGCAGGCCGAGGCGGAACTGCATGAGAGCGAGGCCCGTAACCTAGCCCTGCTTAAGGCGATCCCGGATCTGATTTTCGTCAACCGCCAAGATGGCGAGTTCCTGTCCTTTTACGCGTCGGATCCCAGCTTGCTCTATGCCTCTCCGGAGACGCATCCTTTCCTGCACAAGACGGTTCGGGAGGTGCTCCCCCAGCCCGTCGCGGATCAATTCATGCTAGCCTATGCAAGAGCCGTAGCTTCAGGCGCGGTGCAGGAAGTGAGCTATGCGCTGATGATCGGCAGTGAGGAAAAATACTTCGAGGCGCGGGTGGCTCCGTTCAGCGGCGACACGCTCATCACCATTGCACGCGACATCACCCCACGCAAACAGGCGGAGGCGGCACTGCGGGATGCCGACCAAAAGCTGCGACTCCATTTCGAGCAGACGCCGATGGCGGTCATCGAGTGGGATCTGGACTTCCGGGTCACCCAGTGGAATCCCGCCGCCCGGACGATTTTCGGCTACAGCCGTGAGGAGGCGCTCGGGCAACACGCTTCCTTTATTGTTTCTAAAGCGCTTCACCACGTGGTGGATGAGATCTGGCAGGCTCTGCTGAAGAAGAGCGGTGGCGAAAGAAGCACCAACTCGAATGTGGGCAAGGACGGCATGACGATCCTCTGCGAGTGGTACAACACGCCGCTCATCGACGAGCGGGGCACCGTCAAGGGAGTCGCCTCGGTGGTGATGGACATCACCGAGCGCACCCACTCGCTGCAACTGCTAGCGTGGGAGAAGAGCGCCTTGGAATCGATCAACAGCATCGCGCCGCTGGCCACGGTGCTGAACGACTTGATGCTCAGCCTCGAGCAGCAACTGCCGGGCGCGCGGTGCTCGGCGCTGCTGCTCGACGCCGATGGCATCCACCTGCGGACCGGCGCGGCTCCCAGCTTACCGGAGGCTTACAACCAAGCAATGGACGGCATCGTCATCGGTCCCACGGCCGGCTCCTGCGGCACGGCGGCATTTCTCAAGCGGCAGATCATCGTGGACGACATTGCCAGCGATCCGCTGTGGGCGGACTACCGCGAGGTGGCCGCGCACTACGACTTGCACGCCTGCTGGTCCACACCGATCCTGAGTAGCCAAGAGAAAGCCCTCGGCGCCTTCGCCATCTATTACCGTGAGCCGCGCCGGCCCGTTCCTGCCGAGCTGGAGCTGATCGAGCGGACGGTGCATGTCGTCCGCATCGCCATCGAGCGCAAGCGGGCGGAGGAGGAAATCCAACTGCTCAACACCGGCCTGGAGCAACGGGTGCAACAGCGCACCGCCGAACTGCAAGCCGCCAACGCCTCGCTCACCGATTTCAAGGCCGCGCTCGACGAGCACGCCATCGTCTCCATCACCGACGTGGCCGGCACCATCACTTACACCAACGCGAAGTTCTGCGAGATTTCCAAGTATTCGCAGGAGGAGTTGCTCGGTCAGAATCACCGCATCGTCAACTCGGGCTATCATCCGCCGGCGTTTTTCCACGAGCTGTGGCAGACGATCCTCAGCGGTCGGGTGTGGAAGGGCGAGATCAAGAACCGCGCGAAGGATGGCGCGGTGTATTGGGTGAGCAGCACCATCGTCCCCTTCCTCGGGCCGGACGGCAAGCCGAGCCAGTTCATCGCCATCCGCACCGACATCACCATGCGGAAGCTGGCGGAGGAAGTGGTGCTCTTGAGCGAAGAGCGCCTGCAAATGGCTGCCGAAATGGCAGGCCTCGCGGTGTGGGAGTGGGATCTCACCAGCAATGAAATCAAGTGGGACGAGCAGATGTTCAGGATTTACGGCCTGCCGCCGTTTCCGCAAGGGCGGGCGCATTACTCGGATTGGCAGGCCGCCGTGCTGCCCGCCGATCTGGAGGAGCAGGAGGCGCAGCTACAACACACAGTCGCCACCTGCGGGCGCAGTCAGCGTGAATTCCGGATCACCCGTGCTTCCGACCACGCCGTGCGCGTCATCCAGGCCGCCGAGATGGTGGTCACGGCGGACGACGGCAAGGCGGCACGCGTGGTGGGCATCAACCTCGACATCACCGAGCGCAGGCAAACCGAGGCGCAAATCAGCAAACTCAACGCGGACCTGCAAAGCCGCGCCGCCGAGCTGGAAGCGGCCAACAAAGAACTCGAGGCGTTCAGCTACTCGGTTTCCCATGACTTGCGTGCGCCGCTGCGGGCGGTGGACGGCTTCTCGCGGATGGTAATCGAAGACTACTCCGCGCAGCTCGACGCCGGTGGCCAGCGGATGCTCGGCGTGATCCGCGAGGAAACCCAGCGGATGGGACGGCTCATCGACGACTTGCTGGCCTTTTCCCGGCTCGGTCGGCAGCAGATGCAGCCATTGCCGGTCAACATGCACGAGCTCGCGCAGGAGGTTTACACCGAACTCGCCGGGCACGAGCCGGAGCGCCGGCTGCGGCTCGAGCTGCACCCGCTCCCCCCGGCCTGCGGCACCGGGGCACTGATCCGGCAGGTGTGGGTGAACCTGATTGCCAATGCGATCAAGTTCACCAAGGAGCGCGAGTGTGGCGAGATCGAGATCGGCGCACGGGACGGCGAGGACGGCCAGCCGGTTTACTACGTCAAGGACAACGGCGCGGGCTTCGACATGCGCTATGCGGACAAACTCTTCGGGGTCTTCCAACGCCTGCACAATCACCAGGAGTTCGTCGGCACCGGCGTCGGCCTGGCACTCGTTCTGCGGATCGTGCAGCGCCACGGTGGCCACGTCTGGGCGGAGGCGGAGGTCGATCACGGCGCGACATTCTATTTCACCCTCGCCCATCAAAACCCATGAACCACAAACTCGAAATGCTCCTGGTCGAGGACAGCCCGTACGACGCGGAACTCGCGATCCGCGCGCTGAGCAAACGCAACCTCGCGAGCCACCTCGTCCATGTGGCGGACGGCCAGGCGGCGCTCGATTTCCTCTTCGGCAGCGGCACCTACGAGGGCCGCGATGTCAGTAAACAGCCTAAAATCATCCTCCTCGACCTGAAGCTGCCGAAGGTGGACGGACTCGAAGTCCTGCGCCAACTCCGCGCCGACGAGCGCACCAAGCAGGTGCCGGTGGTGGTCCTGAGTTCCTCGCGCGAAGACCGCGACGTGGCCGAAGCTTACCGCCTCGGGGCTAACAGCTACGTCGTCAAACCGGTGGATTTCGAAAAGTTCCTAGATGTGGTCAGCGAGCTGGGCCGCTACTGGCTAGTCCTAAATCAGACACCAGCTTGCAAATCATGAATGCCCCCGCAACAACTCGGATCCGGATCCTAGCACTTGAAGACTCCGCCCTCGACGCAAAATTGATCTTGCGTGAACTCCAGCGGGGAGGAATCGAGTTCGTCTCGACCCGCGTGCAGACCCAGGTGGAGTTCGAGCACGCGCTCGAGGATTTCCAGCCCGAGTTGATCCTGGCGGACTACAAGCTGCCGACCTTCGACGGCGGCCAAGCCCTCGCGATCGCCAGGGAGCGCTGCCCGGACGTGCCGGTGATCGTGATTTCCGGGGCCGTGGGCGAGGAAGCCGCAGTGGAACTGCTCAAGAATGGCGCGACCGACTTCGTACTCAAGGACCGCCTCGGCCGGCTCGTGCCGGCGGTGAAGCGGGCGCTGTGGGAAGTCGGACTGCACCATGCCCGCCGCAAGGCCGAGGCGGACCTGCGCACCCTCAATGAACAACTCGAACAACGTGTCGCCGAGCGCACCCGCGAGTTGCGCGAGAAAAACGCGCTCATGGAAGAGGATCTGGAGATGGCCCGCGAGCTGCAAATGACGTTTCTCCCCAAGCAGTTCCCGACCGTCCCGCACGGTGCGGCGCTGGCCGCGAGCGCCGTGAAATTTTGCAGCATCTTCCATCCGACCAGCTCAATGAGCGGGGACTACTACAATGTCGTCCGCGTGTCGGACACCGCCGTCGGGGTTTTCATCTGTGATGTGATGGGCCGCGGCGTGCGCGCGGCATTGGTGACGGCGATGATGCGCACGCTCGAGGACCAGCTCAGCGGGTTGGCGGGCGATCCCGGCGCGCTGCTCACCAAGATGAATCACTCCCTGCGCGGGATTCTTGGCCAGCTAGGTGCCACTCTTTTCACCACCGCCTGCTACGTCGTCGTGGACATTGCCGATGGCCGCCTGACCTTCGCCAATGCCGGCCACCCCGCACCGTTGCTGGTTCGCGACGCGACCGAAGAAGTCCTGCCCATCAACGCGCAACGCGCCGCCGGCCCGGCGCTCGGGCTTTTAGACGGCGTGAAATACCTCACTCACGAATTGCCGGTGGCAGCGGGTGATCTGGTTCTCATTTACACCGACGGGCTCTTCAACGTGGAGAACGCGCAGGCCGAGGCCTTCGGCATGACTCGCCTGCGACAAGCGATCCAGCGCCGCACGGGCCTGCCGCTGGCCAAGCTGATGCAGGACGTTTTCTCCGAGATCGAGAGTTTCAATGAAGGTGGAGACTTCCCCGATGATGTGTGCCTCGTCGGCATGGAAATCGCGCACCTCGCCACCACTCCACTCGCGGGCAGCTCACGTAAGAATTCCGCCCGCGCCAAGACATTCACGGCATAGCTTCAGAGTAGTGAGCGTCCCAAACCGCGGCACAAGGCTCCGGGCAGGATGCCCGGGCCACAGTGGCGCGGGCATTCTGCCCGACGCCTTTCTTCAGAATGGGGTCATCTCAAGCACCGCTAAAACAAGGGCGAGGTCAGGTGTTCTCTGATTCTGTGCTTGCCTTTTCGAGTTTTCGGTATTTATTGAAAATTATGGATGCGGAGACGGAAAAGCTCAAACAGGCACGGGACGAGTTCGTCGCCCAGTGGGGCGCGCTGGGCACCCAGTGGGGGATCAACCGGACGATGGCGCAGATTCACGCGTTGCTGATGACCGCGCCGCAGCCGATGACCACGGATGAGGTGATGGAAGACCTCGAAATCAGCCGCGGCAATGCCCACACCAATCT
>JANOZJ010000172.1:0-2323 GCA_031429315.1 Akkermansiaceae bacterium | reverse complement strand
ACCTCCGCGCCGGTGACCGAGGCCACGGCGTGATCGGCGGGGATTTCCAGTTCCCACTCGCGCAACGGAGCCTCGCGGATGTCCAGTTCCAGGTCCGCAGACACCCGGCGGTCGGTTTCGGCCAGCTCATACACGGTGACTTCGGTTACGCTGACTTCTGGTAAAACCTGGTCCGCCTGGATCGCATAACTGTAGTCCGCCGAGGGAAACCGATAGACGAAAACCTGCCGCAGCTTGTCATCCACACCGCCGGGAAACTGGCCGGGCGCGAGCTGGATCAGGCCTTTGGCATCGGCGACCTCGATTCTAACCGCGCCCTCGTTGGCCACCCGCAGCCAGCCGCTGTGGCGCAGCGAGCCGAGCGGAATCATCCGCAGCGCCTCCGCTCTAACCGGAAATCCACCGAGCGCAGCCTGCGCCTCGATGACGATCCGGCCGCCGCCTTCGATGGGGCGGCTCAATTTTACTTCCAGCCGCCGCTTGCCGGCTTCCTCCACCACCGACCAGCCTAACACCGGCTCGCCGGTCACCGCCAGCACCTCGCCGGGACCGTCGAGCGAGAGTGATAGATTCGCGAGCTTGCCTTGCAACACCCGCAGATCGACCACCGTCAACTGCCGCATCAGGCCACTGCCGATCCGGACATCGCTGGACTCCGTGCTGGAGAAAAACAACGCACCATCGGCCACCGCGTCGGCGGCGCGCCAGGCCATCGCGGCCATGCCATTGGCCGGGAGGAAGCCGCGCCAGGCGTCATCTACTCGCTCCGGCACCACGGCAAGCGCGCGGTCGAAGGAGACGCCCTTGCCCAAGCCTTCGATTCTAACCGGGACGACAACGCCGGCGGGCAACTTGAAATCCAGCAAGCGCCAATCGCCCTTGCGGGTCACCGTGACCACGAAGTCGATGGTCACCGGCAGATCACCGCCACGCTCCGCGACCAGATCGTAGCCGTCATTTCCCCGTAGGACGACGTGCCAGCCATCGCCGGAAACCCCGCTGGCTAGAGCTGCGCCGCCGCTAAAGAGTTCCGTCGCCGAGCCAGCCGCTGCGGCGCGCGCGGTGCCTGTCAGGCGGAATGAAACGTTGCCGCCATCGGCCGCGAGGCTGCCTGTTAGCGCGGCATCCATCAATTCGACCCCACGCGAGCCGGTGCCGCCGGCCGAGACCGAGATCTCGACGTTGGCCATGCCGTAGCCGAGAAACTTGCGGCCCTTGGTGGCGTCCACCGGGACCAGGCCGTCGGCTTTCATGACGCGGAGGTCGATGGCCGAGTCGGTGTTGAGCGTGAGGGAGAGAGAGAAGCCGGTGGCCGGGCCGGGGCCGGGAAGCAGCAGGGTCGCGGAATGTTTGTCGATCTTGAGGCGGGTTTTCACCTGCACCTGCATGGCTGTTAGAGGCGTGCCCTCCACCAGGACCGGGCGCACGTCGAGAAACCGCGAGCCGTCCTCGGCCACTCTAACCGCCCAATCGCGCAGTCCCTGGCCGGTGACGGAAAGCACATCGCCCTCACCGGTTAGAGCCAGCGTCAGGGTTTCGGGTTTTCCCTGATGGATCTTGAAGTCGATCTGCTGATCGCTGGTGACGGCTGACAGGCTGGCCTGGGCTTTCACGTCGGCGGAAGCGGAAAAGAACAGCGGAGCTTCCTTGGGGGCCTTGCCGAGCGGGACGAGGATGACGCGGTCGTCGGGTTCCTGGGCGAAGCAGATAGTTGTTAGAGCGATAAGGAGTGTGGACCTTATTGTCCACAGGAAGAAGGGACAATAAGGTCCCTGCTCCTTATTCATTGCGGTGGCAATTCGTTTAAAGATGGTTCTCATGGGGATTGGTTTTCTATCTCGGCTTTGGGGTCGCTTGGGTAAAGGGTGTGTAAATATCAAGAGGCTGCGGGCAGAATTCCCGCGCCACGTGGCCCGGGCATTCTGCCCGGAGCCTCACTTCAAGGCATCAATCACTCGAAGCATGTCGGCGACGCGCGGGCTGCTGCCGTAGAATTGTTTCACGAAAGCGCCGGGGCCTGTGAGTTGCTTGAAGTCGATGGCGTCGGCCAGCGGGCCGCCCTTGAGTTTCTCCGCTGCTAGAAGCGAGAGCCCGGCGAGCTGCATGGACGGCGTGGCGCGGTCGAAGGCGGTGGCCTGGGATTGAAACGGCATGGTCCACGCACGCTCGACCATTTGGCCGGTGGCCGCGTCGCGGAAGCGCACGCTGACTTCGCCGAGTTCGCCAGTGCCTTCGGCGAGCGGCTCGACTTGATAGATGGCGACTCCGGCCTCCTCCGCCGCGAGTTCGGCGGCGTCCACGGCGTCGTTGCGGAAGTCCTCGG
>JANOZJ010000171.1:0-2386 GCA_031429315.1 Akkermansiaceae bacterium | reverse complement strand
GCAACTTCAAGTTCTTCGAGCGTGCAAGTATCAGGATTAGGGAGCTGGTGAGGGCGAGCGATTCGCGAGTGTCGAGTGATTCAAACAGTCGTACCAGTCTTTTATGAGGATTTCGGCAATTATTTTTGGCAAGAGGTCTACCTGAGCGAAATCCGGTTCGACGCGAGCCAGCGGTAGAGGTCGGAAATTCAAGTCGTGGACGCAGGAATCCCTTGACGGATATTCCATAGTGGAATATTTAACTTCTACATGAATTGGGAACTTGAGCCCATCGACCAGTTTGAGCGGGATGCGAAGTGCTACGCGAAGTAGCAGCCCGCTGAATACCTCGCCGTCATGGAGAATCTGGAGAAATACGTGATTTCCCTCGAATCTGCAAGCCGCCCGAGGCTTGTGCAGTTCGGTTTTCTCCACGAGGAACCGAAGGGCATCCGCGCCGTCGATCAGTCTGGCGGGGCACTTGCGAGCGGCGGAAAAAGAGGCAAATTGGATCAGACAAGACTTTACACGTATGCCGCTTTGGAATCAAAGGTCCTGCATCTGCTCTGCCTTGGCTCCAAGACGACCCGGGCGAAGGACATTCGCTACGCTGAGAGCGTGGTGGACGCCCTTCGCAAGGAATCCGGGGGAGTAACGCCCCCACCAAGAAAAGAAAAAACATGAAAACAGACACCATCACATCTCCCGCCACACGGCCGAAGCGCTTTGCCTCGGTGCGGGATCTCGTCAAGGCCACGGCGGCCGATGACGGGCAAGTCCGTGAATTCGATCGCCGCATCAAGGGCGCGGTCATCGTCAATGCACTCATCCGCACCCGTGCCGCCGCCGGAATGATCCAGGCGGATGTCGCGGAAAAGATGACCTGCACTCAGAGCGCCGTGTCCAAACTGGAACACGCGGCCGATGCCGAGCTCACCCTTCAAGACATCGCCAGTTACCTTCACGCCACCGGCGGGCGTCTGAATCTGGGAGTCGGCAAGCAACCTAACCGCGTCGAGCGGATCAAGGAACTCGCCATCTGCCTCAAGGGCGAACTCGAATCCTTGGCCGACCTGTCCTCCAACAGCGATGACCCATCCATCCGCCAGAGCATCAATGGATTCTTCGGCGAGGCATGGTTCAACCTCTTCAAGATTCTCTGCGACACGACCTCCCGGCTTCCGAAAGAACCGGAGGAAACCTCGCCACTCATATTGTATGGAGCGGAATCTGTCCGTGTGCAGCCCGGTGTCGGGGGTTGACATATCCAGAGACGCAGTGCTAGGTTCCATCACGTTCGACATGCGATGACACAGGTCCTTCAACATGATTACGGAAAGAGCAAGGTGACCCTGCTTCAAATTCGTGCCGCCATCAAGGCGGTGAAGGCAGAGCGGTTGGAATCTTCGCCCGGTGGAGTGAAGCGTAAGCCCGTTGCTGCTAGGAAAGTTGGTTCCGAGTCTTCCGCGAATAGCCCAAAGAGCCGCAGGCGTGCATGAAGACCTCCAAGGCCTACTCAAGGCAGGTCTTTCTCAATTGTCCGTTTGACGACGGATACCGCGCCATTTACGAGGCCATCATTTTCGCGGTCATCCACTGTGGTTTCGTGCTCCGGTGCGCAAGGGAGCGCGACGATTCCGGCGAGACCCGGATTGCGAAAATCGTGGAAATCATCCGCGATTCCCAATTCGGCGTCCACGATATTTCCCGAGTGGAGTGTGACGAGGCCAACGGATTGCCACGCTTCAACATGCCTTTGGAACTTGGATTGTTTCTTGGTGCCAAGTCCTTTTCTGACCAACCGAAGCAGAAGAAAAAGCGATGCCTGATCCTGGACAGCGAGCCCTACCGCTATCAGAAGTTTATCTCCGACATCGCCGGTCAGGACATCCGATCCCACGGCGGCAAAGCGATCACGGCCATGAAGCAGACCCGTGACTGGCTGGCGACCGTCAGTAACCGGAGATTGCCCGGACCCTTGGAAACAGAACACCTCTATCACGAGTTTCGCAGGGATCTACCAGACATTCTGGTGAAACTCGCGCTGCGGCCCGAGGAGGTGCAGTTCATCGAGTATGTGAAGGTGGCCATGGAGTGGCTGAAAGACCGCCAGCACAGTGCCTGAAAATCCGGTGGCTCACCCCCAGAAACAGCAAGCGCTGTCCTCATTCACTTCGGCGAGAAACTCATCAAAAAACACGGCCTCCGGCAGCAGTGGATAGGAGTGCCATTTCAAATCGGCTCGTTGCCAATAGATTTTCCAGCGGTTCGTCGTGCGAACAAACGTCGCCTTGGCTGCTGGTTCCTCGATCTTCTGGCTCTCGTCCCGCCAAGAGGGACGGATGGAATAGATCACCACGCTTTGTCCCTCGATGCGCCAGCCGAGGTCCAGTCTGTCGCGGATTTC
>JANOZJ010000170.1:0-4898 GCA_031429315.1 Akkermansiaceae bacterium | reverse complement strand
GGGGCGACCCAGATTTCAAAGGCACCTCCGAGCAAGGCCTGCCCCCGCTCCGCCGCGAGTGGATCCTCGCCCGCGGCGACGTGGAAGCCTACGACGGCCGCGAAGTCCAACCACAGGACAATGGCTACCTCACAGAAAAGCACGTTGAATTCGCCTCGAAGTCCGAGCGCGCCAACAAATTCATCGAATTCCCCGGCCTGACCGCCGACCGCCGCCAGCCGCTTCGCGCCACCGGGAAACCCGTTACTCAGAAATACTACGCAGACCAAGGAATCATCACTCCAGAGATGGAATTCATCGCGATTCGGGAAAATATGCACCGGTCGAAGATTTCCGATCAAAAAGACGACATCGTCCGCAACCACCTTGACAAGCAACACCAGGGCTCAATTCAAAATCCGACCAGCCCTTACACTCCCTCCATTTTCCAGCGCTTCCCCCAGCGCATTCCTGCGGAAATCACTGCCGAGTTTGTCCGCTCGGAAGTCGCCGCCGGTCGCGCCATCATTCCCCTCAACATCAATCACCCGGAGTGCGAACCGATGATCATCGGCCGCAATTTCCTCGTGAAAATCAACGCCAACATCGGCAACTCCGCCGTCGCTTCCTCCATCGAAGAAGAAGTCGAAAAAATGCGTTGGGCCACCAAGTGGGGCGCAGACAACGTGATGGACCTCTCCACCGGTAAAAACATCCACGCCACCCGCGAGTGGATTTTGCGCAACTCCCCCGTCCCCATCGGCACCGTGCCAATTTATCAAGCCCTCGAAAAGGTCAACGGCAAGGCCGAGGATCTCACTTGGGAAATCTACCGGGACACCCTCATCGAGCAAGCCGAGCAAGGCGTCGATTACTTCACCATCCACGCTGGGGTTCTGCTGCGTTTCGTCCCCATGACCGCCAGCCGCATGACCGGAATCGTCTCCCGAGGCGGCTCGATTATGGCAAAATGGTGCCTCTCCCATCACAAGGAAAATTTCCTCTACACCCACTGGGATGAAATCTGCGACATCTGCGCCGCCTACGACGTGAGTTTCTCCATCGGCGACGGCCTCCGCCCCGGCTCCATCGCCGATGCGAATGACAAGGCCCAGTTCGGCGAACTCGAAGTCCAAGGCGAACTCACCACCCGCGCCTGGGCCAAAGGTTGCCAGGTCATGAACGAAGGCCCCGGCCACGTCCCCATGCACATGATCGAGGAAAACATGGCCAAGCAGTTAGAATGGTGCCACGAAGCCCCCTTCTACACCCTCGGACCATTGACCACCGACATCGCCCCCGGCTACGACCACATCACCAGCGGCATCGGCGCCGCCATGATCGGCTGGTACGGCTGCGCCATGCTCTGCTACGTCACCCCCAAGGAACACCTCGGCCTGCCTAACAAGGACGACGTGAAAGTCGGCGTCATCACCTACAAGCTCGCCGCCCACGCCGCCGACCTCGCCAAAGGCCACCCCGGCTCCCAATACCGCGACAACGCCCTCAGCAAGGCCCGCTTCGAGTTCCGTTGGGAAGACCAGTTCAATCTCTCCCTCGACCCCATCACCGCCCGCTCCTTCCACGACGAAACCCTTCCTCAGGACGGAGCCAAAACCGCCCACTTCTGCTCCATGTGCGGCCCGCACTTCTGCTCGATGAAAATCAGCGAAGACGTCCGCCAATACGCCGCGGAACAAGCGATCTCGGAAGAAGAAGCCATCCAGAAAGGCATGGAAGAGAAGAGTCGCGAGTTCGTGAAAGCAGGCGCGGAAGTCTATCAACAAGCTTGATGGAGGAAAAAATAGGTCCTATAAACCCTATAGAACTAAGGCTTTAATCACAACGCGGCCATGGAAATCAACCTCCAACTCAAACATCCTCCTTCTAACATTGATACATCTCCGCTGTCATATGGAGACGCAGCAAATTGCCTGCTCTTCGGAACCGAGTGGTTTGCCGATTTCCGATCAAAATATGGACATCTGATACTTGCCTTCCAAGAGCTAGAACAAGAATTGAAGACCACATTGTATTACATGGAGATGTCTTACAAGCATCGTGGGATCGATGAAGAGTTTGAATCAGATCCCCAAACATCCTCTTTTGAAAAGTTGATACAAATGTTTTCCAGCCAGTTGGGCGGATCCAGTGGGGGTCGAGACCTCGTAGGGCGTTTGCATCAAGCTAGGAAATACCGCAACCGCCTTGCTCATGAATTTCTTGAAGCGCAATCTCTCGAATATCACCTGTCAGCCGGTGGCAGGGCGAAGACGATCCAACAACTCGATCTCCGCCTCAATCATTTGATACCCTTGGTGATGATCGTTCATCGAATTGGAAAGGGATATGCGGCGGACATTGGCAGGACGGAACAGGTCATGGATTTACTCACTGGCCAGATGCTCGAGCGGCTCGGCATTGATAGTGAAGAAAATTGGGTTACTTATGTGACTGGAGAGGCCCGGAAGGATGGAGGATTTTCTGATCCGAAGGTTATCGATTTGAATGATCTTTAAGGACCGAGTTACCGGCCATCTCCTGTAGAGTCGAAGGGATCTCGACCCGAAAATCCAAATTTGAAAGTCGCCCGTTGGGGCCGATGGGTTGGTCAGGATTTGACCGAATTTTTTCCGCACCACCTTCGCCAAGCCCAACCTTTCAGCCGACCTGAGCCTTAGGTAATTTCTCCAAAGCCCTTCGCATGATACGTTGTAAAAGATAAGCCATGTCCTCCCAGGCTTCCCAAGGTTCACCGGGAAGTGCCACCGGGGGTGAACACCCTGATCGCTGGAGAATCCATTCGGCCGCGTGAAAACACTCATGTGCGAGGACTGCAATTGTGTCCGCATTTCCCTCCCACTTGCGCAATGCAATTACAGCTGTCGGGCATCCTCTTTTCTCATCCACTTTTTCATCCGTTACACACTTTCCTCCCCACGAATCCCTTTCTCCCGGATCGACAGAGAATTCCCCCATCAGAAATCGACGCAACTCTAATGCGGAACAGGGCCAGAGGAGGTAGATATGTGCTTCACGTCCTTCGCAATCAAGGGGAACAGAGAAATCACAGACTTGGAAGTCGTTCATCTAAAAGGGACTTAATGGGAGTGATCCGGATTTTCAAGCATTGAAGCCAGATTAAATGGGCAGAGTTGGATCAATCTGGGCACATGGAATTGACCATGATCTGCGGCAGGGCGGCGGTGAGTTGTTGGGCGAGCCTATCGAGTATGTCTCGCTGATGGAGGCGGCGGGTTGGAGCGCCTTGGAAATTGGGATTCGTTCGATGAAACAAGGAGTGGCGATCTCCGAATCGCCTGCCCATGGGAAGACAATGAAGGGCGGTTTCCTTGGATCATTGGCAGCTCATGGGCTTTGGCGGATCGGAGTCCGCCACTCCTTGGAGCTTGTGTCGGCGCTGTGGCGATTCATGGTCTTGGGCGATTCGGAGATTACCTCTCCTTGATGTTATGAAATCCGACTCGTCCGCCTGTCCGACTCTGAAATTTCTCAACGAGTTCGCGGAGATTCAGAAGACAGGGAACCGTCTCCCGCACTGGCAACAGGACAAGGCCACGTATTTCCTCACGTTCCGTCTCGCGGACTCGATCCCGGTGAGCCTGCTTAATGAATGGCGGGAAGAAAGAAATCTCTGGCTGATGGGACATCCGATGCCTTGGTCGACTGAAACAGAAACCGAACACCACAAGCTCTTCTCCGCCAGGATCGATCAGTTCCTCGACCAAGGTCTTGGCTCCTGCCTGCTCGATGATTCAACGAATGCGGCCACGGTGGCCACTGCGTTCCACCACTTCGACCACACCCGCTATCTTCTCCATGCGTGGGTCATCATGCCGAATCATGTTCATCTTCTGCTGTCGTTAGGCGAGTCCATCGATCTGGGAGAAACCGTCGCTAGTTGGAAACGCTTCACGGCTACGAAGATCAACCGGGTGGATCACGGCTCCGGGCCTGTGTGGCAGAAGGATTACTTTGATCGTTTGATCCGGGATTGGGATCATTTCATGAATGTCGCGCGCTACATCCGGCGCAATCCGATCAAGGCGAAGCTGCCGGTGGGGTCGTTCATGGTTTATGAAGCGCCGTGGGTGGAGCGTTTGCTCTCGTAGCAAGGAACGGCGATCTCCGAATCGCCCAGGCCCATGGTTGGACAATGGAAAGCGGTTTCCTCTCTCCATTGGCTTCTCATGGGCATGGCGGATCGGAGTCCGCCACTCCTTGATGGATCTCGATCCCATCAGCCACGGAATTCTCCCCTCGCCCTGTTTGAACACCTGCTCCCACGGTCGCCGGAGAGTGAACGGGCTGGATTTTCATGCGATTTTTCCTACAGCATCTGGCGGGCTTTGAGCTCGGCGATCTCGGATTCGAGGCTGGCGAGTCGCGCTTCGATGGCGGCGCGCCAATCGTTTTCCGCAGGGGAGTCGGCGGCTGCGGGAGGGGCACCGGTGACGGAGGGGCTGTCTGCGGCGGCGGGTGACAGGAGGTGGGCGAAGGTTTCGACCCGGCGGCCTTCGCCGACCGGAATCCGCCTGACGAGCGGGCCGTGCGGGTATTCGATGAACCACGTAAGCGTCTCTTCCACTTCGTCGAGGGAGGAAAAAGTGTGCAGACGATCGGTGCGCTGGCGGATTTCGCCGGCGCTCTGAGGTCCGCGCAGCAACAGGACGGTGAGGACGGCGCGCTCGCCCGGCTGCATGCTCAGCACGTCCTGGAGGCAGTGTTCGAATTTCGGGGCGCGGCCGCCGAGGGTCTTCTCGACGAGGTATTTCTCCGAGAGTCCGCGGAGGGCTTCCGAAACTTCCTCACCGGTGAAGTGGGTGATGGGGTCCCGGCTGGAGGTCTGGTTGCAGGCAATGAGAAGGGAGTTGTGGGTGAGCGGGTAGCTGCCGGGA
>JANOZJ010000169.1:0-2815 GCA_031429315.1 Akkermansiaceae bacterium | reverse complement strand
GCAGATGTTGTTGGATTTCTGGAGGACTCCTTCGAAGCTCAAGGATCCGGCTGGATGGTCATCCTTCATCTCGACTCCGCCGGAATTGTAGTAGCCGTTATGACCGTAAACCGAGGTCTGCGGAGTGACGAGGCCTTCGTTGAGCGCGCCGGAGGTGGCCACGATCTTGATGGTGGAGCCGGGTTCGTAAATCGCTTGGATCGCGTAGTTGTAGCCGGTCTCGGCGATGTTCTCCTTGTGATTGAGATCGAAATTCGGGCGGCTGGCCATCGCGAGGATTTCACCGGTTTTCGGGTCCATCAGAATGACCGCGCCTTTCTTCGACTCGAACTCGGCGAGGCCGGCGTCCAGCTCTTCCTCGACGATGTTCTGAATTCCGATGTCGATGGTGAGCTTGACGTTCAGCCCGGCGCGCGGCGGCTTGAGGCTGCCGGAGTAGCCGGGAACGACGAGCCCGCGGGCGTCGCGGAAATGTTCGCGCGAGCCGTCCCTGCCTGCTAGAAATGCCTCCATCGAGGACTCGATGCCGAAGAGCCCGAGCACGCGGGTGTGGGGTTTGCCTTCGTCGTCCTTTTTTTCGACCTCGCCGGTGAAGCCTATCAGATGGGTTGCGAGATTCTGCGCGGTGTACCAGCGCTTGATGGAGTTTTCAAATTCGAAGCCTTGGATCCAGTGGCTATCGATCTCGTCGCGCAGATGATCCGCGACGTCCTGCGGGAGATCCTTGGCGACGGGTAGCCAGGTGGCTTTGCTGTTCTCGATCTTGTCGCGGAGTTCCTCCTTGCGCATGCCGAGGGGCCGGGCAAGCACCCCGACCGCGTAGGCAAGATGTCTTTGCACCAACACTTCCGCAGATTCCTTGGCGAGTAAATCCCCGCGCAGGACGTTGATGCGACGGCGTTGCTTGGCCGAGTCGAGTTCATTCCAACCGGGTTCGCCGCTGGCTTCCTGATAGGCCAGGCCGTAGCTGGCGATCTTCGGATCCATCAGGTGATTCTTATCCACGAAGACGGAGGAAACCGGAATGCTCTTGGCCAGTGGCTCCTCGTGGCGATCGACAATTGTGCCGCGGGAAGCGGGCAGTTTCTCGGAGCGATGGTAAGCTTTGCGCGAATTCTCCGCGTAGTGCTGGCGATCGACCATCTGGATCTGGACCAATCTCCCCGAAAGCACACTGAGCCCGGCCACCAGGACCGAGCACAGAACGATGCAGCGGGATTGGAAGGGAGAACTCAAGGGCTAGGGGGCGGCGGAAGCGACGCTGTGGCGGTTAGACGTGGCGACGTCGATTTCCTCGACGACGCCGATGGGAATCGGGCGCAGAGAGGAGCCGTTTTGTTCGATCTGTTTGCGGATGATGAAGCGGTTGAGCAGCTCGTCCATCCGCATCTCGGTGGTCTGGATGTCGAGGCGGCATTGCACGACGTGGCGGTCGATGACGTCGATTTCGCGGGTGATCTGAACCTGGCGGTTTTTGTAAAACGCATGCAGCACCCCGCCGGCGGCGGCGATGGCGGCGGCGAGGAAGAGCGCGAAAAACACCAGGAATGGCGTGCGGGTTTCGTTGCGGCGGCGGTTCATGGCTTGAGGTCCAAAAGCTGTGCAACCCGCAGTTTGGCACTGCGGGCTCGCGGGTTCAGGGAGGTTTCTGCGGCGGTGGGGGCGATGGCCCTGCGGGCTAACAGCCGGAACTGATAGTCCGGGTTCGGCCGGGGTTCGGGCCATCCCGGTTCATCGAGGAACTCGGTGGAGCGGTGTTTGAGGAATCGTTTCACCAGCCGGTCTTCGAGGCTGTGGAAGGTGATGATGAGCAAGCGCCCCCCCGGTTTGAGGGCGGCAGGCGCGGCGGCGAGCGCGGTGGCGAGCGATTCGAGCTCCTCGTTCACCGCCATCCGGATGGCTTGGAAAGTCTTGGTCGCGGGATGGGTCCGACCGTGGCGGCCGATCGCTTTCTCGATGCAGTTCGCCAGATCCAGCGTGGTGACGAACGGCTTAACCGCGCGCTGTCTAACGATCGCCCCGGCGATCCGGCGGGCGCTCGATTCCTCGCCGAATTCAAACAGAATCCTAACAATATCGGCTTCGGGCCAGCGGTTAACGATGTCCGCCGCAGTGCGCGGGCTGGATGGTCCCATCCGCATGTCGAGCGGGCCTTCCCGCATGAAGGAAAACCCGCGGGCCGCGGAGTCGAGCTGGCGGGAGGAAACCCCGAGATCCATCAACAGGCCGTCCGCGCGCTTGCCTTGGGCGATTTCAGGGATTTCGCAAACGTTTGAAAAATTCCCTTCCCAAGTGGAAAATCGTTCGCCGTAACCCGCGAGCCTAGCGCGGGCGTGGGCCAACGCTTCGGGATCGCGATCGACACCGAGCACGCGGGCACCGGCCTTGAGAAAAATCTCGCTGTGTCCGCCGCCGCCGAGCGTGCCGTCGATGATGAATTGATCCGCTGCGGCTGCCATCCACTCGCCGACCTCGGCCGGCAAGACCGGCAGATGATAGTCGCCGGCGTCGAGGGTTTCAGAAAAATCGACGGAGGCCTGCGCTGACAACCAGCCAGGAGCAGCGCAGGCATCCGTTTGATCGACGCCACGGCGTGCTGTCCCGAGCGCCCCGTGTTGTCCCGATAGAAAATCTGTCGATGGTCGCGCTGACAACACCCCTGAAGCGGCGCGGCCCATCGATTCAAATAGCGCGTGAAGCTCTGTCCCGAGAGACTTCGTGCGCCCAGCCATGAAAATCACCAGACGCCGCACCGACAACCAGCCAGGAGCGGTGCGGACGTCTGTTTGGATCGACCAAGCGGTGTGCTGTCCCG
>JANOZJ010000168.1:0-9343 GCA_031429315.1 Akkermansiaceae bacterium | reverse complement strand
CTTCATGAAGTCTTGCCGGCGATCAACGCCGCCAAGGTCGTCGGCGTCGCCAGATTCGCCTTCGTCAGCTCCTCCGGTCCGAGCTCGATGCCGAAGCGGTCCTCAACCGCGACGACCAATTGCATCACCGCCATCGAGTCGAGACCCGCCGCAAACAGATCTCCATCTTCGGGAAAATCCCAGTCCAATTCCATGACCCCTTCGTCATTCAGCCAATCGATCAACTCCGTCGGGGTGGGTGTATTCTTCTTCGAAACTTCCATGTGCAAAAACGGTGCAATGCCATTTTCACGGCTTCAAGCGGAAAGGTTAGCAAATTTCGTTTTGTCCTTCCGCTTGCCCGGAATTTCAAAACTCCACTTCCGCGCCGAGTTCCGCGATTTCGATGGAACCAGTGTGTACCCCCATCAGCCCCTCGCGCAGTGCCAGCACACTATCAGGTTCTCCGTGGACCAGCCACACGCGCTCCTTCGGGCCGCTCATCCGTTCGAACCAGGCGATCAGCTCCGAGTGATCGGCATGGCCCGAGAACGAATCGATGATCTCGATCTTCGCCCGCACCTTGTAGCGTCCGCCGAGGATCGGCACCTCGCGCTCGCCATCGCGGATGCGCCGGCCCAGCGTGTTGTCCGCGCAGTAACCGACGAACAGCACCGTGGTCTTCGGGTCGCCGATGTTGTTCTTCAAATGGTGCAGGATGCGGCCGGCCTCGCACATGCCCGACGCGGAAATGATGATCGCCACCCCGATGATGTCGTTGAGCGCCTTCGAGCCGTTGACCGAACGCACCAATGTTAGATTTTCGAAGCCAAACGGATTCTGCCGTTCGAACAACGAATTGTAGACCTCCTGGTTGAAGGATTCCGGGTGCAACCGGTAGATTTCAGTCGCGCTAACAGCCAGCGGGCTGTCCACGTAAACCGGGATCTCCGGTATCTCACCCGCCACAAACAACTCGTTCAGCACGTACAACAGTTGCTGCGTCCGCTCGACCGCGAACGCCGGAATCAGGATCTTCCCACCGCGCTGGACCGCCTGCCGGATGATCTCGCCGAAATGATCGCCCACCCCCGGCGGGGCCTCGTGCTCGCGACCGCCGTAGGTGCTTTCCATCAGCAGGAAGTCGATGTCGGGCACCGGCACCGGATCGCGCAGAACCTCGTTAGATCCGCGGCCGACGTCGCCGGAAAATAGAAAGCGCTTCTTCTTGCCGTCCGAATGGTCGTCCACTTCCAGCAGCACCTGTGCGCTGCCGAGGATGTGGCCCGCGTCGATAAACGTCACAGTCACGCCGTCGGACACCGGCATCGGCCGGTCATAACTGATCGTCACGAACTGCCGCAAACAGCGCTCCGCATCCTGTTCGGTGTAGAGCAGCGTGGCCGGCTCCAGCCCTTCCTTTTTGCGATGCTTGTTCAGCCACTCCATGTCGCCCTCCTGGATCCGCGCGCAATCCGCCAGCATGATCTGGCACAGATCCCGCGTAGCATGGGTGGCGTAGATGTTTCCCGCGTAGCCCTTGCTCGTTAGATTCGGCAGGTTGCCGCTGTGGTCGATGTGCGCGTGCGACAGGATCACCGCGTCGATCGACTTCGGATCGAAGTGCGGGAAACAGCAGTTCACCTCGTAGGCGTGCTTGCGCGACCCCTGATAGAGCCCGCAATCCAGCAGGATGCGCTTGCCATTGATCTCCAACAGATGTTGCGAGCCGGTGGTGGTGCCGGCGGCACCGCAGAATTTGAGTTTCATGGTTTTCCAATTGGGTGAAGTGAACGGCAGACATTTACCACGGTTTCCACCGATAAAACCGATTTTTTGGAGCGGCGACAGGAACATTTTCGAAACGAACGACGACCGGAATGTATTTCACTTCCGGCTCGGGCAGTTTGCCACGGGCCCGCGTTGTAGCAACTGCGAGCGTGGGGTTTGAGACGATTTCGTCACTGCAAGTCACGCGCTGTGGCGCGGCCCTCTCCTTAAATCGTCAGCGTTCCAATTGATGGGACATACCTGACATCAACCAACTCAGAAACCACATCCACACACCATGAAAACCAACTATACTTCCTATCTCGCGGCCGCCTTCACGGCTCTCGTGTCGCTCCCCGCACACGCCGCGCCGCCGGCGATCCAAGGGCCTTTCAACTTCCAGCCACTCACCCAGTCGGTGCAGCCGGGATCGATCGCGGATCTCAATTCCCCGTAGGTCCTTCCGCAGGGTTTCGAGCAAGGCATCCTCTCCGACGAGAGCGAACTCAACGTTTATGACGGTGTCACCTATCAGCCGAATTCGGTGGATTGGACTGATATGAACATGCAGAACGAAACCGGCAAATTCGCAGGCCGCTATCTTTACCGCACCCATGAAGTGCGCCACGTGGCTCCCACCGCGGGCAGCGGCGGCTCGCTTTCCGTCATCGACACCGGGACCGGTGAAACCAAGGTCCTCGCCCAGCGCTCGGATTGGGAAGCCTTGGACGGCAATCTGTTTGGCACCTTGTCCGACCGCAGCGCGGAAGGCACTGGCATCTACTTCGGCAAGGACCCCGGCGTGCTGTTCGTGAACATCCAGCACTCCGCCATCGGCAACGACAAGACCATGGACATCTACAAGACCGGCAAGACGACGCTCACGACCGAGCAGCCTTGATCCGACACCGTTCAACCCGGCCCTGAGGCCCATTCCGGCGGCGTCCCCATTCCGGGGACGCCGTTTTTCGTTGCTGCTAGCATTGGTTTCGGCCCCCGAATGATGAGGCGACCCACTGGCTGATTTGCGCGTTAGAACAAAGCTAGCGCGTTGCGATTCCACGGACGGGTTCCTAGAATGGGGTCAGAGTAAACCATTTCAAAATTTTGTTAATTGGAGAACTCTGGCCCCCATTAAGACCCCATTCACATTCACGCAGGAACCTGTCATGGGCGCTCAAGGAGGGGCGGAACGCGTCCGCCCTTGCGGCTGGAGAGCCGATTTGCGGCCATGAGGGCTGTCCATCGGCATTTCATCCACACAGCGAACGCGTTTCGCCGCTCCTGACTTTTTGTCCTGCATCCCCCACCGCTCACTTTGCTGGTCGCGTTTCGACGCCAAACAAATGCCATTGCCTCCCCATGCTCTCAAACTGTTACCTCAAGATCTCCGTCCGCCGCTGGCGTTTCTCGAAAAGCACGGTTTCCCGGTAGCCAGCGGCTTTGGCGAGTTCGATGGCTTTTGGGAAATCCCGCGCGACCTCGCCGGGTGCGTGCGAGTCCGAGGAAATCACCAGGCCGATGCCCGCCGAGCACGCGAGTTCGAGAAAGCGCGGCGCGGGGTAGGCTTGGGCACAAGGCTTGTGCCAGCCGGCGGTGTTGAGCTCGATGACGCTGCCGGATGCGGCGATGGCGTCGATGACCGGCTCGTAGAAGCGGTCGAGGTCGCCGGCGGGGATGTGGGCGAATTTTTTCACCAGGTCCGGGTGGCCGAGAATGTCGAAGAGGCCGCTGTCGGCCATTTTTGCATAGGTTTCCCAGTAGTGGGTCCAGACGGCGTTCACGTCGCTTTCCGCCCAGCGGCCGAGCCATTTGGGATTGTCGAAATCCCAGTCGCCGAGGTAGTGGACGGAGCCGATGAGGTAGTCCCAAGCGTAGCGGGAGGCAAGGTCGGCAAGCCACGGCTGACAACCTGTTAGCCATTCGCATTCCAGCCCGGCGCGGACGGGAATCCGGCCAGCCGCATGGCTGCGGGCGCGGGCGATCCATTGGAAATATTCGGGCAGATCGGCCTCAGACATCCGCCAGCCATCGAAGGGTTCGGGGAGTTGCGGGGCGTGGTCGGAAATCCCGTATTCGGTGAGTCCGGCGCTTAGGGCCGCGTCGATGAAGGCTTCGGGCTCGCCCTCGGCGTGCTTACAAAGCGGCGTATGGGTATGATAGTCAGCGGGCACTTGCGGATTTAAGGATGAATCGGGTTGAACGGACGCGGGAAGCCATACTAGAGTCGCCGCACGCTGCAAGCACCAGACTTTCCATGTCCGAATTTTCCCCAGAGCCCACCGCGGGCAATTCCGTCACCCGCTACCTTCTCGAACAACTCCGCCGCCATCCGAAACGGGTGGTTTTCACCGAGGGCGAGGATCTTCGGGTCATTCGCGCGTCCGCCCGGTTGGTGGCGGAAGAAGTGGTCGCGCCGATCCTGCTAGGCAACAAGGAGCGCATCCGGGCGCTGGCGGCGGCGAATTCGGTTTCGTTGAAATTTGTCCACATCATCGATCCGCCGCTCGCTTCGGATTTCACGCTGTTCTGCCAACGCGTCGAAAACATGGCGCGCTACCGGACGATGCAGATCGGCGATCCGGCGGAACTCGTCGCCCGGCCGCATTACTTCGGCGCGCTGATGGTGCAATACGGCCAGGCGGATGCGATCGTCGGCGGCAATCAAGCGTTGCCGGCGGCTTATTTCCGGGCGTTGCTGCACACGATCAAGCCATTGCCCAATGTCCCGAAGATTTTCGGGGTGACGCTTTTGACCGGCTCGCATCTCAAGCACATGGGGGGAAACGATATTTTGTTTCTGGCGGACTGCGGGCTGATTCCGAATCCCGACGTGAGCGAGCTGGCGGCGATCGCGATTGAAACCGGCAAGCTGGCGCACCATTTTCTCGGACGGAAAGCCTTTGTGGCGATGCTGAGCCACTCGACGAAAGGCTCCGCCGGCACACCGGATGCCCGCCGCATGGCTGCCGCCGCCGCGCTGGCGCAGGATGAGGCGATGAAGCAGTTTCTGGAGATCAGTATCGAGGGCGAGCTGCAGGCCGATGTGGCGCTCGATCCCGAAGCTGCGGAAATGAAGCTGCCCGCTGCGGAAGTGCGACTGACGGCGGACGTGCTGGTGTTCCCGAATTTGGACGCCGCCCACATTTCACTCAAGTTGCTGCAACACGTCGCGGGGGCGCAAAACTACGGCCAGCTCATTCTCGGGCTGTCCCGGCCGGCGGCACAGGTCCCACGCACCGCGACCGTGGAGACCATTTTCGGCACCGCTGCGGCGATCGCGGTGGAGGCGATCAAATTCCACCAGCTCCACCCCGACGGCGATTTCTGAGGCCACGAGGCCGCTGTTACCCGGTTAGATTGACGGCTCAGGGCTTACGGGCTAGTTCTCGCCGGTGACTATCATGCGGACCTTACGACTTCTGTTCCTTGCCTTCGCCGCCGTGGCATCCGCTGGCTCGGCAGGCGCCCAACTCTCAGCATCACTCAGGCTTTCCAAAAAGGAATATGTTGCGGGGGAGCCGGTCATCGCGGTGGTGACGATCACCAATCACGCGGGCCAGGTTCTCACTTTCGCCGGTGACGCACGCACCCCGTGGCTCGATTTCATCGTGAAAGACAGCCATGGCGAAACGGTGACATCGCGAGGACGCTCGGTTTTCGGCAAGATGACGATTCGCTCCGGAGAGTCCTTGTCGCGGGAAGTCGATCTCGCCCGAAATTTCCAGTTGAGCGAGCCAGGGAATTACTCGGTCGGCGCGTTGGTTCACATGCCCGGAGGTGCCGGCGGAGGTGCGCCCACCAATCGGGTATTGTTCAATCAAAGTCCCGGAGCGCCCTACTGGACCCAGAAAGTCGGCATCCCCGGCAAACCCGGCCAGACCCGTGAGTTCCGCATTCTCAATTTCAGCGGTGATGAGAAGTCCCAAATTTACGCCCAAGTCATCGACAACCGGACCGGCCAGAATGTCCGGACTTTCCTTCTCGGCGACGTCCTGATGCTTCGCAAACCGCTTGCGACTGTGGATCGCCTGCAACACATGCACGTATTGTTTCTTGCGACACCGACGATGTGGGTTCATTGCCAGGTCGATACGGACGGTAAACTTTTGGACCGCCAAATCCACCAACGTGGCACTCAGGGTGACCCACACCTAGTGACCTTCGGGGATGGGACCGTCCGCGTGACCAACAGCACTCTCTACGACCAAAAGGCTGCGGCCGAAGCCAAGTCTAGGATCCGCAAGGCGTCGGATCGCCCGGCGATCACCTATTGATCAAGCCGGGGGCCGGGTATTTTCACCGGTGAGGTAAATTGGCTTTACAATTTTCAAAAAATATCAACATATCCTTATTGTTTTTGAGACTTAACTCTTTTCTCCCATGAAATCCATCATTCAATCTCTCGCGCTAGCGGCTCTGTGCACCATTGGCGGCGCGGCAAACGCCGCAAACTTCCGGACGGTCGTCATCGACGCCGGACACGGTGGCCACGACAACGGTGGCCAGTGGGGACGGGTTTATGAGAAACATCTCGCCCTCGACACGGCGTTCAGGCTTGAAAGCAAGCTGAAGTCGTTGGGCTACCAAACGGTCATGACACGCCGCAGCGACTATTTCATTTCGCTGCCCCAGCGCGTCAGCACGGGGAATAGTTATCGCAACGCCATTTTCGTGAGCATCCACTACAACTACACTTGGAAGCAGGATGTCAGTGGATTGGAAACCTTCTATTCCAACGAGGAGAGCCGACACCTCGCCCAGTGCGTCCAGAACTGCCTGATTCAGCGCACCCGCACCGTGGACCGCAGCGCAAAATACGCTCGTTTCTACGTGATCCGTAACTCGAAACTCCCCGCGATCCTCGTCGAAGGCGGGTTCGTCAGCAACGCCGAGGAGCGGAGTCGGATGAAATCCGCGTGGTTCCGTGAGAGAATTGCCCAAGGGATTGTCGATGGCATCCAGCGCTACCGCCGCAACTGAAAAATTTACGCTGCGGGATAGCGCAAGCCGCATAGATTGGCCACATGGGTGCCGTCACCATTGCAGAAGCGCTTGCCACCGAGGCTTCGGCCATGGCGAACGGATGGACTGAAGAACAGTTGCTCAATTTGGCCGGCGAAAGGCTTGGACGAGCCATCGGTCGCTTTTTTCCTCATCCCGGAACGATTGTCGGCGATCTGGGAAAAGGCCACAACGCGGGCGATGCGTTGGTCGCACTGCGCATCCTCCGTGATCAGTTCGGTTGGAGCGTCGCCACCCGACATGCCTATCCGATAGCCAGGTGTGCGCCCCTGACTCAAAAAAAGTGGGGCGAACTCGGAATCAGGCAAGCGTTGGATCGAGCCCCGCAATGGCGGGATCTCGAGGGTCCCCTGGTTTTGCTAGATGGACTTCTCGGCAGCGGCACCGCCGGGGCACTGCGCGAACCATTGCTCAAGCTCGCCGTGGAAATGGCAACCCTGCGCCAACAGGCAGGAGCCCGGGTGGCGGCGGTTGACATGCCCTCCGGAATCGACGCGGATACCGGACTGATTTCTCCCGGTACGGTTGTTGCGGATGTCACGTTCATGATCGCCAATGCCAAATATGGACTCTTGAGCGGCCACGCCGCGTCCGTCACCGGGGCGCTGGCATTGGTTCCCGTAGAGCCACTCACCGCCGCTCCATCCGCCGACCGCGTCCTCATCGCGCCGCAAACACTCGCTTGCGGGAAAAGGCCGCGCCCGTTCGATTTCCACAAAGGCACGGCCGGGCGGGTGGCAATTCTAGCAGGCTCGGAAGCCTACGCGGGTGCCGCGGTCCTGGCGGCCACTGGCGCCCTCCGCGGCGGAGCTGGATTGATCACGCTGTTCGTTCCAGCTTCAGCCCGATCCTGGATCGCCGGCAAGTGTCCCCCTGAAATCATCGTCCGTGGCTGCCTCGACCCGCGCGAAGTGCTGGAGTTCCCCTGCGACTCGCTCGTCACCGGCTGTGGTCTGGGTGAAATGGATGACGCGATGGCGGACGGATTGCTTGATTTGATTTCAAACACCCGGGTTCCGACGGTGGTCGATGCCGACGCCCTGAATCTAATCGCGAAACGCGGGACGACGGAAATACTATCAGATGTTCACCTCCTCACCCCACATCCGGGAGAGTTCGCCAGGCTGGCCCCGGATCTCCTGGGCCTGCCCCGGGAAGACGCCGCGCGCCGATTTGCAGACCGCGTCACTGCCACTCTGCTGTTAAAAGGAAGCCGCACCATCGTCACCCGCCAGGGAGAGCCGCTCCGGTGCAACTCGACGGGCTCCCCCGCGATGGCAACCGGCGGTCAGGGAGATTTGCTGGCAGGTGTCATCGGTGCCCGTCTGGCAAGCGGAGAAACTCCGATGGATGCGGCGGCACTCGGTGCCTGGCTCTGTGGACGGAGTGCGGAGATCGCCCTGAACGGACGCCATCTATCCGAAGAATCGCTTCTACCCTCCGATGTCCTTCATTTCTTGGGTGCCGCGTTCCAGGATTGGCAAAGCAGCCGCCGCTAGGAAATCACCCGGCCCCGCCATCTGAGACTTCCTCCTCGGCCAATTTCCGGTCGATCAAAAACGGTCCTAACGGGATCAGCGAAGCCACGAAGGCGAGTGCCGATTTCCCGAATGAGATCCGACCGCCCGCCAGCGCCGCGAAAATCGCGAGACCGTAACAGACGAACAGAATCCCGTGAAGCCAGCCGGTCCACGTCACCGCTGCCGGCAATCCTGCGAAATACTTGAGCGGCATGGCCACGCCCATCAGCAGAAGGAACGAAACGCCCTCACACATTCCTATCAGACGCATCCGCCCCACCGGGGATTTCCAATTTGGCATCCCGCAGGCAATGGCTTTCATCAGCGGCTGACAACGCAAAAAAACCAATGGCCGCGCGAGGCGGCCATTGGTCGGTTAATTCCAAAATGGTCGGGAATGCCGATCAGTTCACAGCCACGGCGGAGGAACCCGTCTCACCCGTGCGGATGCGGATCGCCTCTTCCACCGTCGAGATGAAGACCTTGCCATCACCAATCTTGCCGGTGTTGGCACTTTTCACGATCGCTGCGGCCACGCCGTCCGCTTGCGCATCGTCCACCACTATTTCGATTTTGACTTTGGGCAGGAAATCCACGGTGTACTCAGACCCCCGATAGATTTCCGTATGGCCTTTTTGACGACCGAAGCCCTTGACCTCGGTGACTGTCATGCCTTGCACACCCACCTCGGCGAGGGCTTCCTTAACTTCTTCAAGCTTGAATGGTTTGATGATCGCTTCGATTTTTTTCATGGTTCGGCGGATTGGTAATGAGAAAAAAGCATGGCGTGTGCCAACTCGCACACACTCTGAATTATTTTCCGCCGCGAAGCTATGCGCTGCAAGCGCCCCTGACGAGAGGAAAAGCAGACGAGTCCGGACGATCAGGGCTTTTGTTTGAGCAGATCTCGGATTTCAGCTAGCAGCTTTTCCTCGTTGCCCGGTTCCGGTGGCGGTGCCGCCGCCGCTTCTTTCTCCGTGAGTTTCTTGGCCTTGTTGATCGCGTTGACGACCAGAAACATCACGAATGCCACGATGAGAAAATTGATG
>JANOZJ010000167.1:0-8951 GCA_031429315.1 Akkermansiaceae bacterium | reverse complement strand
AAATCCGCTGCAATGATCGAAAATCCGCTGCCGTAGGGAAGTGATGCGATGTGTGTGGATGATTTTCCTGGGCTTGCCGACCTTGGCGCACGCCGCTCCGCAGGCCTCGACCTTCGATGCGGCGCGGGCGGTTCTGGAAGTCCGCTGCCTGGAATGTCACACGCGGGAAAAGGCGAAGGGCGATTTGGTTTTCACCACGCGCGACGGAATGATCCAAGGTGGCGACAGCGGGACGGCACTGAAGCCCGGCAGCCCGGACGATTCCGAAATGATCAAACGGGTCCGCTTGGCCGCCGACCACGATGATCGGATGCCGCCGGAAAAAACCGGCGGGCTGCTTGCGCCCGGGGAAATCGCCGCGCTCAGCCAGTGGATCGCAGCGGGCGCGCCGTGGCCCGAGGGCGAAGTGCTGGCACCCAAGGCGAAAACCGCGTTGCCGCGGTGGGACGCCCCGCCGGACCCGCAGCTTGAGTCGATCGAAGCATTTCCCAAGAATGTCTCGCTGGAGACAGCCGCCGATTTCCACCGGATCATTGTGATCGCCCGTTTCAAGGACGCTTCCACCCACGACATCACGGCGCAATCGAAACTAACACTCGCCGACCACTCGCTGGCACATTTGAGCGGCACCGCGCTCACCCCGAAGAAGGACGGTGCCACCAGCTTGCGGATCGACTACCGCGGGTTGAGCGCCGAGGTGCCGGTGACCGTGAAAGACGCGGAAAAACCCCGGGCGACTTCCTTCCAGCTCGACGTGATGCCGGTTCTAACCGCCGCTGGCTGCAACACCGGCTCCTGCCACGGCTCGGCGCGGGGGCAGGATGGCTTCCACCTTTCGCTGTTTGGATTCGACCCGAAGGGCGACCACTTCCGGCTCACCACCGAAATGGCCGGTCGCCGGATCAATCTCGCGCTGCCGGAGGAATCCCTGATGCTCACCAAGTCCACCGGCGCGGTGCCCCATACCGGCGGCAAGCTGATGACCCGGGACAGCCCGTTCTATCAGACACTGCTGGAGTGGATCCGCCATGGCGCGGATTTCGATGCGGGGGAAATTTCCCGACCGACCGGCATCGAGGTGCTGCCGAAACAGCTCGTCCTGACGGGCAGCGACGTGCGGGTTCCATTCACCGTCCGCGCGCTGTATGCGGATGGCACCGACCGCGACGTGACGACGCTTTCGAGGTTTTCGAGTTCCAACGACAACTCGGTTTCCATCAACGCCCGCGTGGGACTCGCTGCGTCCAGGAACCGCGGCGAGGCGTTTCTGTTAGCCCGCTTCCACACCTTCACCGAGGGCTCGCAAGCCATCGTCGTCCCGGCGGACCTCGCCTATCAGCCGCCCGATTTCGCGCCTTTCAATTACATCGACACCCACGTCGCCGGCAAACTCAACAAGCTGCGGATCATCCCGTCGGATCTGGCGGACGACGAATCGTTCCTGCGGCGCGTCTATCTGGATGTCGTCGGCGTGCCGCCGACGCTGGCGGAGCGGGAGGCGTTTCTATCAGACACACGCGGGGAAAAGCGCGAGGTGCTGGTGGATGCACTGCTCGGACGCAAGGAGTTCACGGAGATGTGGGTGATGAAATGGGCGGAGCTGTTGCAGATCCGCACCTTCAACAAGGATGGCCAGCAGGTTTCCTACAAAGCCGCGCTCAACTATTATCAATGGCTGGCCGGGCGCATCGCCGGCAACATGCCGTTCAATGAACTCGTCAAGCAACTGCTTTCGGCGAAGGGCGGGACCTTCTCCAGTCCCGCGACCAATTTCTTCCAGGGCGAGGCGGACGTCCTCAAGCTAACCGAAAACGTCGCGCAGGTTTTCATGGGCACCCGCATCCAATGCGCGCAGTGCCACAACCACCCGTTCGACCGCTGGACGATGGATGACTACTACAGCTTCGCCTCGTTTTTCGCCCAGGTGAAACGCAAACCCGCCGAGGACCCGCGCGAGCGGGTGATCTACGACGAAGGCGGGGAAATCCAGAATCCCGTGACCAAACAGAACATGATGCCGAAATTCCTTGGCGGCCCGCGTCCCGATCTCGCCGGACAGTCGCGGCGCGAGGCCGTGGCCACCTGGCTCGCCTCGCCGGAGAACCCATGGTTCGCCGAGAACGTCGTCAACATCGTCTGGGCGCATTTCAACGGCGTCGGCATCGTCGATCCGGTGGATGACGTCCGCGTTTCCAACCCGCCGTCGAATCCCCAGTTGCTCGCCGCGCTCGCGCAGAAGTTCGTTTCCTACAACTACGATTTCAAAAAGCTGGTGAGGGACATCTGCACCTCGCGCACCTATCAGCTCTCCACCCGCACCAATGAAACCAACGTCACCGACACCCGGAATTTCTCCCACGCGATGATCCGCCGGGTGCGTGCGGAAGTCCTGCTGGACTGCATCTCCCAGGTCACCGCCACGCCTAACAAGTTCAAGGGCCTGCCACTCGGCGCACGGGCCGTGCAGATCGCGGACGGCAACACATCGAACTACTTTCTAACCACCTTCGGCCGCGCCACCCGCGCCACGGTCTGTTCGTGCGAGGTCAAGATGGAGCCCAACCTTTCGCAGGCGCTCCACTTGTTGAACGGCGAGACGACCCAGAAGCGCATCCGCGACGGCAAGTTGGTGGAGACGCTTCTCAGCGAAAAGAAAACCCCGGCGGAGGTGATCACCAACCTTTATCTCATGGTGTTGAGCCGCCAGCCCACGGATGTGGAGCGCGAGAAACTTCTCGCCGCCGTGGCCGGGCAAAAGGAGCCGGCCAAAGTGCGGGAAGTCCTCGAAGACGTCTTCTGGGCGCTGTTGAATTCGAAGGAGTTCATCTTCAATCACTGATTGCTCCAGCGGTCGGCCGACCTGTGATCAGGCCGACCGCAGCGGGATTTAGAACGGCCGTCTGCCGGGATTCACGTTCGTGACCATCGGGGGAGTGATCACCGGAGGGGTGATGAACGTTGGAAAGAAAGGACGATCAAGTGGGTTCTCGATGGGCGGCGCGACGATCGAGGCAACCTCGGCGTCCTTGCCGCTTTTCGCGCTATCCGCGCTCTTCGCACTTTTCGAGCTGGTGCCCTCGGCGTCACCGGTGTTGGGGTCGAGTTCGGCGAGCAGCGCTTGGACTTCGGCGATGGACTCGGGCATCATGGCGATCGCACACTGGGAGATCAACCGCATGCTGTCCGGTGCGGCATGGATGGCGGTCTCGACGATGGCGACCACCTGCGCGACGTCGGCCTCACTCGCCGTGATGGACGCTTTCACGATTTCACAAGCGCAGGACGGATTGGCACCCACTTCGGCCTCGACGATTTGCAGAACCTTGGAGACATCGAGTTTGATCCTCTGCTCCACCGAGAGTGAGACGGCATTGCAATCCACGCCGGACGCGTCTTCCGTGCGCTTGCCCAATTCACGGTGGACGGAGGCCATCTGCACCAGGCCGGACTCCAAGCTGTTAGTCTCGACTTCGTAGGGCCGGGCTCCGCTGGCGACGGCAATCTTGTGATCGACTGCGGATCCCGCTTTTTGCACGGAAGCCTCGTGGGCCGCATTGGCCGACTTGCCATCGGAGAAAGCCGGGCTGGCGCTCACAGCCGCCTGAACGACGGACGCACTCGCTAGAGAAGAACCTTCAGGGAAGGACGCTTGGGAGCTTTTCGCGATGCCGGCGGCGTTGTCGCTGACTTCCAGGGGGCGGGTGGTGTTGGCCGAGTTCTGAGCCGAAAGCGTAGCGATCGTGCTGAGGACAAGGGCAACAACCATGTGGGGGAACACGGGTGTTTTCATGGGGGTGGGGGGAACGGCGAAAACTCCACATGATCCGTGGATGATGTGCAACGCTTGATTATCTAATTTTTTATAAAATAAACAAAGAAAGTCATAATAACCCTATTATCAAGCACATAATAAATTCTTCAGATGTGAGATTCACCTATGATTTAGACAACTTAAATATCGCGGAATGCTTACAACCCTGACAAAACGTGGCGAAAGTGCCTGTGGAGCCAGGGACCGGGATGGCGTTCGGGCTTGATGTGACCGGGGTGACGGGAAATATTGGCGGAATTCATGTCAACCGATACCCGGTTTAAAAAATTCATGCCCCATCCACGCGTTTGAAAAGGATGCCGACTCCCCGCCAAACCTTCGCCAGCGTTGAACCCTGTGATTGCACCCACACTCCGATCCGGTCACGCAGCGGGCGGTCCTGAAACTATGCCTGAGTCGGCTACATTTTACGGTTGCCCTCGTTTCAGGAGTTGCTAAACCTCCGTCGTCGTCAGCGCAAACGAGCCTTTTGGGGCAAACGAGTGCCGATGACAAAGTGCAACGCCTCGGTAGCTCAGTTGGTAGAGCAGTTGACTCTTAATCAATTGGTCCTTGGTTCGAATCCAAGCCGGGGTACTTCTTTCTAAACGCCTCACCCCAAACGGGTTACGAAGGCGGATTTGGTCGAAGTTGACACCATTTCCAGCGTCATGAACGCGGCTGGTGACAAAATGGTGACAAACGACAAGGGTGGCGTCTGCCAGATGCTTCGGATCGAAGGCTATCTCGGGTGGCTGGCCCTCTGTGGTGACCGGCACCTGGATGGTTGCGCCCACGGTGTCGTAGTGCCGGTGGGTCAGGGTCAGGTGGCCCGATGTTTCCCCAGTGAGGCGCACGGAGTTTGACTTTCCTTTCAATGACCGCAACCACGCGATGAGCGCGGGGCGGTGGGCAGCACAAACTCACGTGATGGCACGCGGGCGGGCGTGCCAGCCAATCGTCGGCCGTCGGTGGCGATGAGTCTGCCGCCGTCCTCGGGTGTGAAATACACGCCGTTGAGGATGTAGCGGGTGGCGTCGGTGGAGACACACTCGGCGACGATGCCGAGGGCGGCGAAGGTTTCCTTGGGCACGGTAGTGTTCCGTCCTTCGACGGTGGGTCGCGCCGGAAAATCGGTCACGGGCTCTAGATGATAGACGGATTTCACGGACAGGCCGCAGCACGACGTGGTGAGTGTCAGTGCGGGGCCATCCTCGGCGAGCGAGAGATGATCGTCCAGATAGAGGGAAAGAAACAACAGCTCGATGAGAACCTGGCGGGATTCCTGCGTCATGACGGCTCAGGCTAACGGGAGCACCGTGTTTGACCATGGGATTTTGCAGGCGTGGAAATCCATGACAAGGGACGCGACGTCCATGCCCCTTATTGCTCCAAATACCCGCTCAGCGACTCACGCAGTGACGTCCGCGCGCGGAACAACAGGCTCTTCACCGCGGAAACGGATAGGTTGAGCACCGTCGCGATTTCCTCGTAGGAAAGCTGCTCGTAGCGGCGCAGCACCACCGCCATCCGCTGGGTTTCCGGCAGCGAGGCGATCACCTCGTCCACCGCGCGTTGCAGTTCGGCTTGGAGCAACTCCGCATCCGGCTGGCGGTCCGGGTTGGCTTGGATGAGCTGGTTGGAGTTCTCCTCGCGCTCGTCCGAGGAAACTTCCTTCTTGCGGCTCTTCCGGCGGGTCTCATTGAACACCAGATTGCGGGTGATCTTGTACAAATAGGTCGTGAACTTCGCGTCCGGCCGGTAGCGTTTCGCGTGCCGCCAGATTCGCAGGAACACTTGCTGGGCGATGTCTTCCGCTTCGGACGTGTTGCCTAACATCTTCGCCACCGTGCCGATCACCGCGTTCTGGTGCCGCTCCACGAGCTGGCGGAATGCCTCGTGATCTCCCGCGCCGATGCGCTCCATCAACGTGAAATCGATCACGCCGCCGTCTGCCGGGAGTGGAGTGGGATTTGCCTCCATTTTCAGGTGGAAAGGGGTAGCGGCGGTGCCGGCGCTGAACATGCGGTCTCCAACCTCATGACTCGGCTAAAGTTGCGGATGAAAACCGGAGCGTGGAACATATTCCGCGCCGCAGCTTCCCTCAAAGTGCTGCGGATTTCGCCCATGCTTCCACCTCCTCATCCAGAAAGATTTCCTCGATCACCTCCCGTGCCCAATCCTCGCGTTTCGCCAACTCATTGAGCATCCGCCAGGCCACCACCTGCATCGCCGACATTTCGCTCCAGACGACTTCCGCCAGGCACTGCCACTCCCGGCCCTTCAGCCGCTCCGGTCGTTCCAACACCTCGTGGCAGGCCTCGCTGATCAGCAGGGTTTTCCCGATGTCCGGCTCCTCGCCCACCGGCGGCACCTCGTAGGGCCGCAACGGGACTCCTGCGGCCCCTGTTAGTTCGCATTTCGATTTCGCCCGCCGTGCCAAGTCCTTGCCCAGTCCCTGCATCGCCAACACCCGTGCCTGGTGCGTCTCGTAACCTTTTCCCATGCGGCAGGCTAGCACGGAAAATCAAGCGGGTGAAATCTTGAAATTCGGCGGCAGACTTCTCCGGGCTTTCCAAATTTTCAGCGTGTGGTAGATAGCCGTTGTGCATCTGACCAAGTATCACCCTTCCATCCGGCGCCTGCAGGAGGATTTCGCCGCGCGCATCGCCCGGCGGAAATACACGGCAGCCCGTGGCCCGCGCCCGCCCAAGAGCAAAATCACCGATAACAGCGAGCCGTGGCTGGCCAACCCGGATTCGGTTTCGGACTATCTGGAAATTTCTTCCCGGGTCAAAGCAAGTGAAACTTTATGGCTACAACGGTTCAGACCTTCATCGACCAATTAACACTCAATCATCGGGTGGTGATTCTCGGAGGCGTGGCGGTCATCGCCCATGGCTATTCCCGTCATACTCAGGATGCGGACATCTGGCTCGATCCGCTGTCATCGGCGGAAGAGTGGGCGGAAGTGGTCGCGTCCGTGTGTAAAATCGTGGCAGGCGCGACCATTCACCGGCTTCCGGGGTGGGTCGAGATTTCCGGGGCCGAGGTTGCCTCAGCCGTGGAAGAAACCGGCATGCTTCGGATTCTAGGACTCGATTGCCCGCTCGATGTTTTTCGAAGACCTAACGAATTCAAAGAGATGGAATTCGACGAGGTGGCATCGCGAACATCCCGCAGCGGCGACGGCACGCTGCTCCCCGATCCTCTCGATTTGATCCAGAGCAAACTCGATACCGGCCGCGACAAGGATTTTCGCGATATCCAGCATCTTGAATCCGTCGTCCGCGCGGACTACAAGAAGCGTCTTCCCACCGCCACTTTGGCTGAAGCCCAGGCGATGCTGGAACGATATTCCGAATGGCAGGTGCTTGTTGCCGCGATGGAAAATCCGTTAGCGGAAGTCCGTGAACTCGCCATGACTCACCTGCGTGAGTTCGCGGCAGCGGGCGATCCGTTTTCCCTAGCGATTCTCGAAGGCCGCGAGTTACCTTGAGAGCCACGCTGCCGCCGACTTCGCGGCTCTGGTGGCGGTGGCGAAACAACCTTGCATGAGGTAGCCACCGGTCGGCGCTTCCCAGTCGATCATCTCTCCGGCGACGAAAACTCCGGGGAGTTTTTGCAACATGAGGCTGTCGTCTAACTCTTCCCAACAGACGCCGCCAGCTGAGGAGATAGCTTCGTCTATCGGACGTGGCCGGCTGAGCGGGATGACGCATTGTTTCACTTCGCGCGCCAGTGCATCGGCATCCATCCACGGCTGCCGGGACAGGATCGCGTGGGCCGGTGCGGCGAGTTTCCATCGGACGCGCGCTTCGGTTAAGAAATCGCGGCGGACGGACTCCATCTTGGCGACGAGTTGGGCGAGGGTGAAGGTCGGTTTGAAGTCGATGGCGATCACCGGCCCAGGCATCGCGCGGAGGGCGGCCCCGAGTTGATAAATCGCGCCGCCTTCCAAGCCGTAGCGGGTGACCATGAGTTCGCCGATGGCCAACTGATCACCCGCGCGGACGTGGATGTTTTTCAACGGCTTGCCCTCGGCGGCGGCGAGAACCTCGGGCGACCACACGTGCTCCCAACCGCAATTCGCCGGGGCTAACGGATGGTGGGCGATCCCGAGGTTTTCGAAAATGGAAGTCCACCCGCCGTCGGAACCCGTTTTTGCCCACGATCCGCCGCCCAGCGCGAGGATCACGGCATCCGCGCTGGTGGATGCGCCGTTGGCGAAACCAAGCTGATGGTTTCTCCCCGGCTCAAGCGATGTCAGCCGATGGTTCATCTCGAATCGGATGCCGAGGCCTCTCAACCGCTCGATCCAGCGGCGGAGCAACGGCGCGGCCTTGAGCGCCTTCGGATAGACGCGCCCGCTGGTGGCTTGGAACGTATCCACGCCCAACTCCGCCGCCCACGCCCGGAGCGCGGCGGGATCGAACCCGCTGATCAGGCTCTCCCAGATTTCCGCAGGCTGGCCGGGGCCGGAGTAGCGGGTGACGAACTGATCTAACGACTCGCCGTGGGTGAGATTGAGGCCGCCTTTGCCGGCGACCAGGAACTTCCGGCCGACCGACGCTTTGCCATCATAAAGCGTCACCTGCAATCCGGAGCTTGCCGCCACTTCCGCCGCCCGGAGGCCCGCCGGGCCACCGCCGATCACAGCGAATTGAGTGTGGGTGTGCAAGATGGAGGGAAATTATGTCGTACCAATTTCAGGGCAAGCGCGGAAACGCCTGGCGCCCCCAAGCTTGCGACAAGTGTCCTGTCCCGGAGTCATGGTGCTTTCCCTGCTCGCCACCAACTCATGCCGCAAACGGAAACTCTCAACTTGTCCCGGCGCAGCGCAGCGATGAAGGATCCATGCACCAATCTCACTGCCGTCCCACAGGCAGGACATGGCTCGCCCTGAGCCTTGAATTGGCAAGTCCTTGGGCTTGATCGGGGGAAATGCCGATTGCGAGTTTTTTGCGAAATGTCGATCTATCATTGATATATCGTGGCGATGCTGTCCCATGAGATTATGTTCTGATAGGCGCAAATCCCGGCAACCACGCGTCATTTAGCGCTCCGATCACTTTCATTCGCCCGGATGCTGTCCCATAGGATTTCAGCAATGCCAACAAGTCGAGCCGTTCCCACAACG
>JANOZJ010000166.1:0-4876 GCA_031429315.1 Akkermansiaceae bacterium | reverse complement strand
CGTTGTGGGAACGGCTCGACTTGTTGGCATTGCTGAAATCCTATGGGACAGCATCCGGGCGAATGAAAGTGATCGGAGCGCTAAATGACGCGTGGTTGCCGGGATTTGCGCCTATCAGAACATAATCTCATGGGACAGCATTGCCACGATATATCAATGATAGATCGACATTTCGCAAAAAAGTCGCAATCGGCATTTCCCCCGATCAAGCCCAAGGACTTGCCAATTCAAGGCTCAGGGCGAGCCATGCCCTGCCTGTGGGACGGCAGTGAACTTTTTTGTGAGATGGCGAGGCCTGACCCTAGAAGCTGATCCCAGAAAGGCGCGGACTATACTGCCGCGCATCAGGATTTGTGATTTTGCCGGGTAAGGAGTGGCGACCTTATTTCACCAATCCTGATGCGCGGCAGTATATTCTGTCAGAATTTGCACCCTGACTCCATTTTCCCGTCAATGAATCGCCACCGGCACGCCGGCTTTGATTTTTCCCGCGAGACGGACTACGTCCCAGTTCGCGAGCCGCACGCAGCCGTGGCTGGCGGAGCGGCCGATGCTGTCTGGGTCGCTGGTGCCGTGCAGCCCGATGCCTTTTTTGTTCAGCGCGATCCACACGACACCCACCGGATTGTTCGGGCCAGGCGGGAGGATGTGGAATTTGTCACTGCGCTCGCCTTTTTTCAGCATCGACTTGTCGTGACGGAAGTTGGGCATCTTCGCGACACCGCGCACTTTCCAGTCGCCCACAGGCGACTCAGTCCGCTCGGACCCGATCGTGACGGGATAGGCGGCGATGAGCTTTCCATCCTCATGCACCGTCAGCATGCTGGTCTGGGTGTCGATTTTCACGGCGGTCTTGGTCGGGGCCGTCTCTCGCTCCTTCTTGTCATCATCTTCGAGGTCATTGGCCGCCAGTTCGCCGCCGGGCTGTAAATCCTTCACGATGGCGAGATCGAAGGACTCGACATTAGGCACGCTCAGGATGTCGCCCGCCTCGATCTCATTGGTTTTGCCCGGATTGATCTCGCTGAGGAAATCCACATCGGTGTGAAATTTCTCGGCGATGGCCTCGGCGGCAGTTTGATAGGTCAGCGCCTTGAGCTTTGCCTGAGCGGGCACCTCATCCGGCACTTTGCCGAGGCTTTTCAGGTCAGCCTCAGTCACCGTGTAGGCCAGAAAGAGCGGATCAACACTGCTGAGGTCGATCCCACTCACATGAGGTGCTGTGTCAGGCTTTTCCGGCGGCGGCGCTGAAGTCTCCCCGCGTGACTGGCGATACAACGCCAATGCTTTCACGGTGAACTGACCGTAGCGACCGTCGATCTTGCCCGGAGCAAACTCCGCGCGGTCCAGAAAAATCTGGAGACGCGCGGCTGCCTCCATGTCCGCCTTGCCGCGAGGTGCAACATCCTTCTTCTCCGTCTCTGCCGCGCGGGCCGGGTCGCTGACGAGGACCAAGAGGCAGACTGCGGCGAGGTATATGTGTGTGTAGGATGGCATGCTTGGACGATAGAAGCCGTCACTGCGCATCTCTATGGGGTGAATCCCGACTCTTGATCGCGTGCCTGCTCTTCTTCAGATGAAGATGTGCGGCAGTGATCACGGTGTCTCCTTTCAATCAACAGGTGCTCAGGATGATCAGCGGTGGCGATGCCAAAGGGGCTACAGCCCTCCGCTAGTTGCGGCATTGCGGCAAACTCTTCCCACCCCGGACTTGATATCCCCCGCCCCGCCGGTCAAAGCAGGCCGTGTGAACAAAGCCTTCATCCTCGGTGCCGGACTCGGCAATCGCCTGCGCCCGCTAACGGATCGTCTGCCGAAGCCGCTGGTGCCGTTGTTTCATCGCCCGCTGGCAGCATGGGCGATGGACGCTTGCGCACGGGCCGGCATCTCGCGCTCTGCGATCAACACGCACCATCTGCCGGCAGCGTGGAACGATTTCGGCGCGGGACATGATGTGACTTTGTTTCACGAGTCCGTCCTGTTGGAAACCGGCGGCGGCTTGAAAAACATCGCCGCCTGGATGGGCGGCGATTCGCTGTTAGTCCACAACGGCGACATTTTCTCGACGCTGCCGTTGGAAAAACTCATCGCCGCGCACGAGGCGTCCGGCTTGCCGGTGACGCTGGCCCTGCGTTCGGAGGGGCCGGCCCAACACATCGCGCTCGATCCGACCGGCACCCGCGTGACGGATATCCACAAGCTGCTAGGCCGCACCGATGGCACCCACCTGTTCACCGGCATTTACTGCGTGAGTCCCGACTTCCTCGACATGATCCCGGATGCGAAAAAAATTTCCGTGATCCCGGCATTTCTCGAACTGGCGAAATCCGGCCGACTCGGCGCGATCGTCCTCGATGAAGGCGTCTGGCTCGACCTCGGCGACCGCGAATCTTACCTCGAGGCGCACCGCGAACTCGAACTCGGCCCGCAGATCCACCCGCAAGCGCGTGTCGAGGCGGGTGCGGTCGTCGAGCGGTCGGTGGTCGGTCCCGGCGCAGTGATCGAGGCCGGGGCCGTGGTGCGCGACTCGGTGATCTGGCCCGGCGGCCGGGTCCGCCACGACGCCGTGTTGGACCGCTGCATCGTTTTCTCGGAGACCCCTGCGGGCGGCTGCCATCAGGACCGCGACCTGTGACCCCGGATTCCATTGCCAGGTGATAGGGCCCGCCTACGAGTCTAGGCGACCCGGAAATCCGATCACTTCTTGCAAGTCCGCTGCCGAAATTCCGGTAGATCCCCCCTCGCTTGGAGGAATGGCTCCCGACGTTCTGATATTTTTTGACCCAAACTCTTGCCATCCGCCGACTGATCCGATAATTCCCCCGAGATACTAAATCCCATGACACACACAGACGCATCCACAGTACCAAACGCACAGCGGCTCCTCTGGGCCGGATTTATGGCCATCCTCGCAGCCGGTGTCGGCTTTGCCATCCGAGGCGGCATCTTCGACAACTGGTCGAAGGAGTTCGGATTCACCGGCGCACAACTGGGAGCGATCGGCGGCGCCGGCTTCATTGGCTTCTGTTTCGGTATTTTCGGCGGCGGAGTGATCGTCGATAAGATCGGCTACGGAAAACTAGTCATCGTGGCACTCCTTTGCCACATCCTTTCGGCGGTCGTCACTTTTGGCGCCAGCACTCCCGAGAATGCCTACAATTTCCTCTACTGGGGCATGTTCCTCTTCGCCTTCGCCAACGGCACCTTGGAAGCCGTCGCCAATCCACTGGTGGCCACCCTTTTCCCGAAACAGCGGACCCACTACCTGAATATCCTGCACGCCGCCTGGCCCGCCGGCATGATCCTCGGCGTCACGGCTGGCTGGCTGCTTGATGACAAGTTGGCACTCAGTTGGAAACTCCAACTCGCCCTTTATCTTATCCCGACCGCCGCTTACGGACTGATGTTCCTCGGGCAAAAATATCCCAAGTCGGAAGCGGCCGCGCAGGGCGCGGGCTTCGTCGAAATGTTCAAATCCGTCGGCATCATCGGTGCCCTTGTCGCCTGCTACCTCCTCGCCCTGTTCTTTGGAGACCTTTTCAAAGGCGTCTCGCCCGACTCCGCCAACCTGATTGGCTACGGAATCGGCGGTGCCCTGCTCGTCGGCGTGGCGGTGATGACGAATTTCTCCATGGGCTCCTTCCTGCTCTTCGTCCTCTTCGTCACCCACGCCCTGGTGGGAGCGGTCGAACTCGGCACCGACGGCTGGATCCAAAACATCACCGGCAACCTGTTCACCTCGGAACAAGGCAAATACCTCTTCCTCTGGACCTCCGCCATCATGTTCGGACTGCGCTTTTGCGCCCATTGGCTGGAAACCAGGCTCAAGCTCTCGCCGATCGGCCTGCTGCTCGCCTGCTCGGTGCTCGCATTCATCGGCCTCACCCTCGCCGTCAAAATGGAGACCTTCGCCATGGCGATGGTCGCGCTCGGCATCTACGCCATCGGCAAGACCTTCTTCTGGCCGACCATGCTGGCCGTCGTCGGTGACCGCTTTCCTCACACCGGAGCCATTGCCATGTCCATCATGGGTGGCATCGGCATGATGTCCGCCGGCCTGATCGGCAGTCCGGGTCTCGGCTACGCCAAGGACCGCTTCACCGGTGAGGCGCTCCTGTCTTCCGATGCGGCGCTCCATGCCGAATACAAAGCGGAAAAGCCTTCCACCTTCCTCAATATCCCGGCGACTGCCGCTTACGGTCTGGACGGCAAGAAACTCGCTGCGGCCAAGGAGGCCACCGACAAAACCGACGCCCATAAAGCCGTCGTCCTCGCCGACCAAAAAGGCGACCGCGCGACGCTCAAAGCGGACTCCTACATCCCTCTCATCATGGCGGGGATCTACCTCGTAATGTTCCTCTACTTCAAAACCATCGGTGGCTACAAGCCGCTGAGCATCGAGGAAATGGCCGGCGGCGTGCAAGGCCCCGTCGTCTGAAAAGCCCCTCGTTTCCTGAAAATCAGCGGCATGGCTTCACGGCCATGCCGCTTTTTTTGCGCTTGCGGCAGGCGCATCCGGGAGGTGGAGTGTTGGTCGATGACGGCAGGCGGCAAAACAGGGTTGAAAATTGGAGCGTTCCTCGCGGTGCTGTTTGTCACTCACTTGGCCGCGCTCGGCGAAGTGAAAATCAACCTCGCCGACGGCTTCGACTTCCCCGTCGGCAAGCCCAATGCCGACGGCTACTACAAAGCCCGCGGCCTGCGCCTGAAGGAGCCACGGCATTTCGGCGAGGACTGGAACGGCCGCGCCGGCGGCGACAAGGATCTCGGCGACCCGGTTTACGCGGTGGCCGATGGGGTCGTCACCTTCGCCCACAACGTCCGCACCGGCTGGGGAAATGTCGTCCTCACCCGCCATGCCTACCGCGATCCGGCC
>JANOZJ010000165.1:0-7320 GCA_031429315.1 Akkermansiaceae bacterium | reverse complement strand
CTCCACCAGACCTTCTTCCGCCGAGACCGATGAAATCACCAGGCCGGCATCCTGCAGGCGCTCCTGATAGTCCGAGTTGAATTCGTAGCGGTGACGATGGCGCTCGTGGATGCGCTCGACATTGTCATAAAGATCGGCGGCCTTGGTGCCGGTAAAGAGGATCGACTCGCAGGAACCCAGGCGCATGGTCGCCCCCATATCTTCCACGCCCTTTTGCTCTTCCTGCAGGCAGATCACCGGGTGCTTGGTGGTCTTGTTGAACTCGGTGGAGTTTGCGTCCTTCAAGCCGCAAACATTGCGCGCGTATTCGATGGTCGCAATCTGCATCCCGAGACAAATGCCGAAGTATGGGATCTTGTTCTCGCGGGCGTATTGGGCCGCGAGGATTTTCCCCTCCGTGCCGCGGTCGCCGAAGCCACCGGGAACGAGGATGCCATCGACATCCCCGATGACCGACTTCGCGCCGTGGTCTTCGATGGCTTCCGCCTCCACGCGGACGATCTGCACCTTGGTGTCATGATGGGCGCCGGCGTGGATCAAGGATTCGTAAATGGACTTATAAGCGTCTTGAAGTTCGATATACTTTCCGGCGACGGCGATGGTGACCTTGTGCTTCGGATGGATGACCCGCTGGACGAATTTCTCCCACTCCTCGAGCGCGGGCGACGGCGTGTGGCCGAGGCCCAACTTGTCCACCACCAGGCGGTCGATCTTGTCGCGCCGCAAGTCTAACGGGCATTCGTAAATCGTGTGCGCCACATCGCGGAAGGCGACCACGTTCTTGCGCTCGACGTTGCAGAACATGGCGATCTTCTTGCGGTTGTCCTCGTCGAGGTCCGCCTCGGTGCGGCAGATGATGATGTCCGGCTGGATGCCGAGTTCGCGGAGCTTGGCGACGGATTGCTGGGTCGGTTTGGTTTTCACCTCGCCGGCGGCCTTGATGTAGGGCAGCAACGTGACGTGGATGAAGCAGACGTTTTCCTTGCCGACTTCGAGCGCGAACTGCCGCAAGGCCTCGATGAATAACAGACCTTCCATGTCGCCGACGGTGCCACCGATTTCGGTGATGAGCACGTCGGTGTTAGGATTTTCCTCGGTGACCTTGTGCATCCGCAGCTTGATTTCATCGGTGACGTGCGGGATGAACTGGACGGTTTTCCCGAGGTATTCGCCGCGGCGCTCCTTCTTGATGACCGAGTCGAAAACCTGGCCGGAAGTCAGGTTGTTCATCCGCGAGAGCACGCCGGAGGTGAAGCGCTCGTAGTGGCCGAGGTCGAGGTCGGTCTCCGCGCCGTCATCCAGGACATACACCTCGCCGTGCTGGAATGGCGACATGGTGCCGGGATCGACATTGAGATAGGGGTCGAATTTCTGCATCAGCGTGGTCAGCCCGCGGTGCTCCAGCAGCGTGCCGATGGAGGCGGCCGCCAGGCCCTTGCCGAGTGATGAGACGACGCCGCCGGTGACGAAAATGTATTTCATGATGATTGAGTTAAAATTTATTGGTTAAAGGTTATTGGTTAAGAGTGGAGAAGTGGCGGTGAAGGAATATCTTCACCCATAACTTCTAACTAATAACGTTTAACATCCTTTCTATCTCCCGGGCCTGTTCCGGGGTATCGACGCCGGGTGAGGTGTCGGCGGTGAGAATGACCTTGATGGTCGCGCCGTTTTCGAGCGCGCGGAGCTGTTCGAGCGACTCGGCCATTTCCAATGGCGACGGCGGCCAGGTGACGAAGCGTTCGAGGAAACTCCGCTGATAGGCATAGATTCCCTTGTGACGGAGGACCGGCAATCCCGCGACCGGGTTGCGGAAAAACGGCAGCGGCGAGCGGGAAAAATAGAGCGCGCGGCCGTCGAGCGCGACGGCGACTTTCACGACGTTCGGATCCTGGACGGCGGGATCGGCGGGATCTAGCGGATTGGCGGCGGTGGCCATGTCGAGCGTGGGATCGGCGGCCATCGCGGCGGCGAGTTCGTCAATGAGCGCGGGATCGATCAGCGGCTCGTCGCCCTGGATATTGATGATGTGGGTCGCCTGCGGGACCGCTTTCACGGCTTCGGCGATGCGGTCGGTGCCGGTCGAGTGATCCGGCGAGGTCATGGCGACCTTGCCGCCGAAGGCGATCACCGCGTCGCGGATCCGTTCGTCATCCACCGCGACGATGATTTCATCGAGCCGCGAACATTGCTGGCAGCGCTCCCAAACGTGCTGGATCAGGGGTTTTCCAGCGATCAAATGCAGCGGCTTGCCCGGGAAACGGGTGGAACCCCAACGCGACGGCAGAACGCCGAGAATGTAGGTTGGGGCTGGAGAATGGGTCACGCGTGGCAAAGGTTGGGCAAACGTAAGGCACGGACAAGCCGCCGGACAAGAGCGGTTTCGGAAAAAGATTTTGGGCTGGTTCCCGCCGCCGAAGCGCAAAGTAGTCTAGGACTTCAGTCCGTTCTTGGTGATTCAAGAACGGACTGAAGTCCTGGACTACTTTTTTGATCACGCCACCTGCACTTGCTTGTCCACATCGTCGCGGAGGTTCGCGATGATGAAGTCCTGGCGGTCGGAGGGGGGCTTGGCGGAGCCGGTGAAGCTAGATCGGCAACCGGTTGCGAAACTGGTGCGGCTCATTGAAAAGAAATTTCCCCTGCTGGATTTCCACTGCTGGTCCACAGCCCAAGTCAATCCGTGGATGCACCACCTGATAGGCAAGGGCGTCGCGTTTGTGAATGTGGATGCCGAGGCCCTGGAACCGGTTTGGGAAACCCTCCGGGATGCAGGGTATGACGCCCATTTGAATCCTACAGGAAAGGCGAAGGAACAGTTTGCGGTTCGGGAGAAAACCGTGGTTGTCCGGCGGAGAACCCTCGGAGCACCGGAACTGGAACACTTTTCGCGAATTGAAACCGTGCTGGTGGACCTCCACCTGGAGAGCGAGCGGCTGAATCTGATGGACCGGGAGGAATTCCGGCAAATGGCGCGGAAGGCGGTTTCGGAAGGCAGGATTTCGGTCGCGGAATGGATGGGCTACGCCACGAATCGGAAGCAGGATTGGAAGGAAATTCTCGGCGTGGATCAAATTAACCAACGTCACCTTTTTGAAATAGGTGACGTTGGTTAATTTGTCGAGTTTCACCACAAACCGCTAAACATGAATGGTTAAAGCCGATTATCCGTACTCCAAAATGCTACAGTCGGGCGTGGTTAAACCAGCAGGCGGAAATCACCGGCACTCAGGACGCCATCCTTGAAAAGTGCATTCACGCCCTGACGCTAGTGGCCGCCCTGTCGGAGGAAGGCTTGGATTTCGTTTTCAAAGGCGGCACCAGTCTGATGCTGCACCTGAACCCGGTCCGGCGGCTGTCCATCGACGTGGACATCGCGAATTTGGAACCCTTTGAACGCGTCACCGAGGTGCTGGGCAGAATTTGCAATGGCAAGCCCTTCAAGACACCCTCGCCGCAGCCTATTCCCTATCCCAAATCGACCTCAAGCCGCAGACCGACGACGGCAACAGGACATTCTTCAGAACCGGCGTCACCGCGCTCAACACCCACTTGATTCGATCCCGTCTCTCGCTCTACGAGGCAAAAACGGCAGCGGCACGCGCCGCACTGCTTGCCAGCATCATCAAGTCGGACATTACCGGGAGATCCTTGGCTGAAATACGTGTCGTTCCCAGCAATCTGGATCTCCTGAAATCACTCCGAATCGACGGACGAGGGAAAAATCCGCACACGCTCCGCAAAACCAATATCGAAGCGTTCTACCTCTGGCATCTGGCCCATTTGGAAGATGGAGAGTGAGTTAACCAACGCGGATTTTCCGGAAAATTCCGCGTTGGGTTACGAACCCACTCACGGGCGAAATAAATTTCGCGGTCCGTTAGTTCACGCCACTTGCACTTGCTTGTCCACGTCGTCGCGGAGATTCGCGATGATGAAGTCCTGACGATCGGGGGTGTTTTTGCCCATGTAGAATGCTAACAACTCCTTCACGCCTTTGCCTTCCTCGTATTCCACATGGTCGAGGCGCATGTCCGGGCCGATCATGAAGCTGAACTCGTCGGGCGAGATTTCTCCGAGGCCCTTGAAGCGGGTGATTTCCGCGGCTTTGCCTAACTTCGCCAAGGCTTTCTTGCGTTCGTCATCGTCGTAACAATAGATCGTTTCCTTCTTGTTGCGGACGCGGAAAAGCGGGGTTTGCAAGATCCACAAATGCCCGTCACGGATCATCTCCGGGAAGAACTGGAGGAAGAAGGTGAGCAATAACAGCCGGATGTGCATGCCGTCCACGTCGGCATCGGTGGCGATGACGACTTTATTATATCTCAGGTATTCGATGCCGTCCTCGATGTTGAGCGCTGCCTGGAGCAGGGCGAACTCCTCGTTTTCATAAACGATCTTGCGCGGCAGGCTGTAGGTGTTGAGTGGTTTGCCACGGAGCGAGAAGACGGCCTGCGTTTCCACGTCGCGACTCTTGGTGATGGAGCCGGAGGCGGAGTCGCCTTCGGTGATGAAGAGCGTGGATTCCTCGCGGCGCTTGTGTTTGCTGTCGTAACGGACGCGGCAGTCGCGGAGTTTTTTGTTATGGACCTTCGCCTGCTTGGAACGTTCGCGGGCTAACTTCTGGATGCCTTTGAGATCCTTGCGCTCGCGCTCGGCGGCCATGATCCGCTTCTGGATCGCCTCGGCGGTTTGCGGGTGCTTGTGGAGGTAGTTGTCGAGGTTGGTCTTGAGGAAATTCCCAATGAAGGTGCGCAGCGATTCTCCATCAGGAGCGATGCCTGCGGAGCCGAGTTTGGTTTTTGTTTGCGATTCAAACACCGGCTCCATGATCCGCACGCAGACGGCGGCTTCGATGCCGGCGCGGATGTCGGACGGCTCGTATTGTTTCTTGTAGAAGCCCCGGATGACTTGCACCAGCGCCTCGCGGAATGCGGCGAGGTGGGTGCCGCCTTGCGAGGTGTTCTGGCCGTTGACGAAGGTATAGTATTCCTCGCCGCTCTCGGGAGTATGCGTGAAGGCGATTTCGATATCCTTGCCGATCAGATGGATCGGCGGATAGAGCGCCTCGTTCTCCATTTCCTCGCGCAGCAGGTCTAGCAGACCGTCCTTCGAGCGGAACTTCTTGCCGTTGAAGTTGATGGTGAGCGCTGGATTCAGATAGGAATAGTAGCGGCACATTTTCTCGACGAACGCTTCCTTGAATTTCGCCTTGGGCGGGAAAATCGTGCGGTCGAGTTCGAAGGCGAGCCGAGTGCCGTTCACCCCGTCGTCACGGCGCGGGTTCTTCATGTCGAGGGTGAGCTGGCCCTTTGAAAACTCCAGCGACTTGGTCTCGCCATCGCGCCAGGCCTGGATCTCGAAAAAATTAGACAGCGCGTTGACCGCCTTGATGCCGACGCCGTTGAGGCCGACGGATTTTTTGAAAGCCTCGCTGTCGTACTTCGCGCCGGTGTTGATCATCGCCGCGCAGTCGAAGAGTTTTCCCAAAGGAATCCCCCGCCCGAAGTCGCGGACTTCCACGCGGCCTTCCTCGTCGATTTCGACTTTCACTTCCTTGCCGTAGCCCATGATGTGCTCGTCGATCGAGTTATCGACCGCTTCCTTGAGCAGGATGTAGAGGCCGTCGTCGGGCGACGAGCCATCGCCGAGTTTCCCGATGTACATGCCGGGGCGCATCCGGATGTGTTCGCGCCAGTCGAGGGATTTGATGTCGTCTTCAGTGTAGTCAGCAGCCATGGGGAAATTTGTTTCGGGGTTCCTAAACGGTTGCCGTGACGGGCGCAAGAGCGGCGATGAGGTCTGAATCAATCGCCGTGGAGTCGGCGCGGATTCCAGGACCGGGCGCAATTTCCCGTTGCCAGCGGCGTGAGGCTCCCCCAGCTTGCCGCCGAAATTTCATGGACTGGACCTACAATATTCTCGGACCCGACCCCGCTGCGGGCCTCATGGTGGTGCTCATTCTCATCATCATCGAGGGCGTGCTGTCAGTGGACAACGCCGCCGTGCTCGCCACGATGGTGATGCGCCTGCCGGAGCACCAGCGCGGCAAGGCGTTGAAATACGGCATCCTCGGTGCGTATGCGTTCCGTGGACTCTGCCTCGCGCTCGCCGCGTGGCTGATCACCATCTGGTGGCTGGAGCCGCTCGGCGGACTTTACCTGTTATGGCTGGCATGGAGTCATTTTTCACGCCACAAATCCATCATTGAGGAGGGAGTCGAAGCCGTGGAAACGGAGGGCAACTTCCTCTACCGTTGCACCATCGGCCTGTTAGGGCCATTCTGGGCCACCGTGGTCGCGGTGGAAATCATGGACCTCGCGTTCTCCATCGACAACGTCGTCGCCGCCGTCGCCTATGTAAAAAACTACCCGATGCCATCGAAGCTGGTGCTCGTCTGCACCGGGGTTTTCCTCGGCATCCTGACCATGCGCTTCGCGGCCCAGGGCTTCGTGAAACTCATGCAGCGCTACCATTTCCTGGAGACCTGCGCGTTCATCGTCATCGCGGTGCTGGGGGTGAAACTCGTACTCAGCGTGCCCCGCCATTTCCTCGAGAAAAGCCACGAGTTTCACGGCTATCTCGCCTCGAAATCGCAAGCAATGTCCACCGTGGGAGACGCCATCCACGGCTTCCTCGCGAGCCACTACTTCGACATGGGGACCTCCGCCCTGACCCTGATGATCTTCATTGTGCCGGTGGCGTTCCATCGCTTGAAGCACGGTAAATCGCCCGCCTGAGCGATCGCCCTCAGCGGCTCAGGAAATGGAAAGCCATCGCGAGGAAGCCGAACCAGACGGAAGTCAGCCGGACGAGCGAGACTCCGCTCTCAAAAGTGAGAACCTGCCAGATGAAGGTGGCCGGTGCCTGTTTGCGCTTGTTGGAGATTTGAACCACCGCTAGATTGCGCCGTGGTTGATGACTTCCAAGAACCGCTGAAAAAGAGAGTGGGAGGCAACTTGTCCAAGTTGCCCCCCTGCACCGTCTGGAAATGCTGCGCCGCAACGCGTGGATGATCCGCCAGAAACCCTGGGCACCGCCTGCCAATGATGAAACCGTCGTTCGAAAAACTGTTGGTCTTGCTCACTGAGGCGGGTGTGGAGTTCATCGTGGTGGGTGGTATCAGATCGCCGTGGCGTCGAAGACTTCGTTGATTGGCTGGAAGTCGAATTCGGTGCGGGAGAAGGATCGGTTCGATGCGATGGCGCTGCGCCGTCTAATCGAAGATCCGAGGGCGTTCGATTGATATGAAAAGCGCCGCCAAATCAATCGGCGGCGGAGCGGATAAACTTCAAGGAGCGTGGGCGTCTCGCCCACGAG
>JANOZJ010000164.1:0-8057 GCA_031429315.1 Akkermansiaceae bacterium | reverse complement strand
TGCGACCGGTGACTCGTTGCTGGAAATGAGTTGCTACCCTTGCGCCGCCAAGGACATCGAACTCGCGATGCATTCCAGCGAGATTCCGACACGGGATTTCTACACCGTCAATTTCGACCACCGCCAGTCCGGTCTGGGCGGAACGAATTCATGGGGAGCCACGGCATTGCCGCAATATCTCATCCAGCCCGGCAAGACCTACCGTTGGTCGTTCATGCTGTCATTGGCGGAAACTCCCGCGCCCCCGGTCATTGGCCCGCGACCACGTTGACCCCAGAGGAAGCCGTCTTCAAGGGAGCTATCCTTTCGGCAACACCGGCGTGAGCGTGAATTCAAGCGGCTCGGCATCGCGCAACAGCTTGACCAGAACCGGCTGGCCGGGAATAAGATAGAAGAACGCATTCGCCGCATCCGCGTAGTCCGCGACCGGCCTTGAGCCGATGCTGAGAAGCAGATCCTTCGGCTTGATTCCCGCAGCGGCGGCGGGCGAATTGGGCAGCACCCGACAGACTTCCGGGATCGGAGACTCCGCACGCAGCGCGAGTCCCAGCCAGCCACGGTTCAGGCGGCCACCTTTGCAAATATCCTGCTGCACACGACGAACCGCCTCAGCGGGAATGGCATAGCCAACGTTCGCGCTGCCTGAGTGTTGGAATACAATGCCAACCACCCGGCCAGCAGCATCCACCAGCGGAGTCCCCGGTGGTGGAACTTTCCCGCTAAAATTGACGCGCAATAAGGCGAACGGCAGAATTTTCCCTCCCACCTGTTTCACCCATCCTGTCGTGCGACATTTGATCGGGCCTCCGGGTTCCATGGATTGCAGGGTGGCGCTGGAACTCGCACCCGCATCCTCGGCCCACACCGTCGATTTGGGTACCACCGAACCCTCGATACTGATGAATCCAAGCCGCGACACTGGATCATGACCGATGACCTTGAACGGAACCAAGTGGTTGCCGAGCTGTAGTTTTAGGCTCATGGGGGCGCTAGTGCCGGCGGCAACCACCACCACCATTGTCGATTCCCCGGATACAGGCACTGCCGTGGAGTCATACCCCAAGCTACCAGCCATCGTCGGAAAAATCGCCACCCAGCGGGGAGATACCGCCACAGGCTGCGCATTGCCCACAGAAGCGTAAACAGCCACTCCACAGACTACCGGCACCAACCAACGTCGGCCTAAATTTTCCAGATCCACCATGGCGGGGGGGCTGGAATTAGAATACTTGCTCGCCAGCGTCTCCTTGAGTCGAGGGACTCAAGTCCAATTGCTTGAGTTGCTCCACTTGCGGCGCGGCAGTCGCCGGAACGACCTGAAAATTGACGTGGGACGCCGGGGCACTTTCTGTCACCACACCGCGCGGTGTTAGCAAGAAGGCAACCATCACTACCACATAAGCCACTCCGACTCCGTATGCCCATTTGGCTGGCCCGAGATCAGAGAACCAGTTGGACATGACGCCGATCACATTCGCCAAACCCGACTTTTTCACCGATCGCTCACGTTGATTTTGGTGAAATTCGCAGATGAATTCCTGCCAATACTCCGCATCAGGGTGTTCAGTCCGCTTAACGGCCAGTAAATTGCTGATTTGTTCGACGGTTGGTTTCACTGCGATTGATAATTAGGAATTACTAAATAATTTATCCAACGACAAGAGAATTTTTAAAATCTTTCTTCCCAGCTATCCTGCAAGGCTGACTGGAGTTGGAGGTGCGCATAATGGAGTCTTGATCGAATCGTGCCATCGGATGTGCCAAGCACCTTGGCAATTTCCCCATGGGACATGCCTTGGATATCGAACATCGTAACCACCATTCTATGTGCGTCAGACAGTTTTTTCATCGCTTCGTTCAATCTAATCTGAAGCTCGTTGAGATTGGTCTGGCGCTCCGGATTGGCTTCGTGAGTGTGGTCGATCAACGCCGGATCAAGCTTCACCGAGGAATCGATGTCATTCAGGCTCAGGCCGACGCGACGTTTTCTCTTCTTGAGGAAATTGAGAGTCAGGTTGACTGATATCTGATAAATCCAAGTGTAAAACGTGGAGTTTCCACGGAATTTGCCGAGCGATTGATAGGCGCGAGCAAAGATTTCCTGCAATAAATCATGAGTGTCTTCCTTATGGGAGGTCATGTTATAGACGAGACCGTACAGCTTGTCGCCATACTTGAGGATCAGGGCATCGAAGGCGCGCGTTTCGCCTTGTTGGGCACGCGTGACGAGGTCCTGGTCAGGGTCCGGGGGCCGGGGCTGACGAAACATTGAGATGGAGGTGGTGAGCAGCGCGAGCAGACTACACTCCCGGCGCTCCGTGTAAAGCGGCGTGAACAATTGTGAGAGGCTGAATTCTACGGACCCACCCGCCGTGGCACCGTGATTGCCTCAAATCCAGATCCTCATTTGAGGGGCGTGAGTTGGATTTTGCGAAAATGGACTTCCCCACCCTCGCTCTGGAGGCAGATCGCTCCTTGAGTTGCGCTGAGGTCAATGCCTTCATTGATCAAAATGCCGTTGATCCAGACCGTTACTTTTTTGCCCTCACAGCGGATGCGGGCGGAGTTCCATTGGCCGGGCGGTTTCTCATTACCTTCGCCTTTTTTCCACCAACGGCGGCCCTGCGGTTGGGAGCCGGCTACGGAAAGAGTCTCGCCGACCATCCAGAAATCGCCGGCATTCCCGTGGCCGAGTTGGACTTCAACCGACTTCGGCCAGACGAAGATTTCCCTGGGTTTCGAAGCGTGGATGAGGACGCCGCTGTTGCCGGGTCTCGCTCCAGGTGCCCAGCGCCATTCCAAGGTGAGTTCGTAGTTCGAGTAATCCTTCAGGGTTCGCATGACTCCGGGCGGGCGCCCCTTGCAGATCACGGTGCCTTCGAAAACCGACCAGACGGCTTCCGGTTTCACCGCCGGATCGATCAGGTCAAAAGTCCAGCCTTCAAAATTCTTGCCATTGAAAAGCGGCTGTGGCTCGCCGGCATGGAGAATCGCCGATAGAACCAACAGGCCGGTGAAAGATTTCCGAATCATGACTGCCACTATCAGATTGCTGCCGGGTCGGCAAGAAAAGGCGGCTGAGCGGGCGGTTTTTGTTGTGGACCGCACCAGCAGGGATGCGGAATTTTACCATCGACTTCACCCGTCGTTTCCGCTTTCCGAAGGGCTGATGCAACGACATGTGGAATCACCCAAGGCGATGGAAGAGCTAGGTCACGCGGCGGCAGTGGTTGCAACGCCGGGTATGGTCATCGCGCTGGTCGGCGGACTCGGCGCGGGAAAAACCCACTGGACAAAGGGATTCGTCGCGGGATCCGGCTCCCGGGACGAGGTCACCAGTCCGACGTTCGGCCTGATGCATGAATACGCGGGTGGCCGCTTTCCGGTGTTTCACCTGGATTTCTACCGGCTGGAATCCGCTGCGGAATTGATTGCCCTAGGCTGGGATGAATTGCTGGAGCAAGGCGGGGTGGTCATCGCCGAGTGGGGGGATAAGTTTCCCGAACTCTTGCCGCCGGGTTCGCTTTGGTTGCACTTCACCGTGGAGCCGGATGGCAGTCGAAGCGTTGGCCCATGCGGATCTTAAAGTCCGGTGGTCATGACCTGGTTTGCCATATCTCCGACACCATTGACCAAGTTACCCGCTGTGCGGCCCAGCGCGGCTGGCAGACCGCACGAGTTGAGGGAAAGCGCGATTGCTGCGAGCGCGGTTAACTGGAGAATCCGATTCATAGGGCGAAATGATGGCCAATACCGATGTGGAGTCAAGCCGGTGAAATGAGCTCAAAAAACAGGGTGAGTTCGTGGCGGTTGTAGGCGAGATGCGTCGTCGCGACCCATTCCAGCCCGGCCTCGCTCGCGGTGGCCACGGCGGACCTGTAGAGTTCGTTCATTTCGTCGAAAGTCGTCACGCCGGGGGTCTTCAGGGTGAAAATGACGAGTCCGCCCGCGTTGAGATTCTTCGCCAAGCGGCCGACCTGGCGGATGGATTCGCGAGCGTCGCCGTTCATATCGCAAACGATTGCGTCGTAGCGCATGCTCGCGTTTGGCTGGAAGGCGGCCACGTCGAGCAAGGCGAAATGCAGTCCGGGCTGCCGATCCAACCGTTTGTCCAAAGGCGCGCGGTCAATCGCGGTCACCTTGTAGTTCCTGCTGAGAAGCTCCGATGTCATGCCGCCAGGGCTGGCTCCAAGTTCTAACCAATGGCCGCCTTTCCGGGGCAACGGCCGATGCATCGGCAGGTAATGCAGTGCCTCGGCGATTTTGGCCCCCGCGCGGCTGATCGTGTCCGGGGAACTTTGGCTGATGTATTTCGTACCTCCCGGATAGAATCCGTTGGAATCTCTCGGGCTTTGCATTCCGCAGAAGAGACCTTCCTTGCCGACGAGGCAAAACAGAGTCGCTCGCGCGCTGTCTTGGGCTTCCACCTCCTTGAACGCTGCAATCTCCGGTGAAAAAAGCTGAAGCGTCCTGCCGCGGAGATTGGAGGCAAGCGTTTTGTAATAGCGGCTGGTGGCGCTCGGATCGAGTTGTCCGATGAAGATCGCCTGGGGATGGCGAGCGCCGAATTTACGGAACATCGCCTGGGCCGCCTTTTCGACGAAACCCTCCATTTTCTCCGGGTTGCACGGCCATGCGTGTTCCACCGGCAAATTCCACCTGAGGTAACTGGCGGCCTCCGACTCATGGACCGCGGCCGGGTCTCGCGTCTGGATCAGGTAATACTCGCTGCCCAGTTTTTTCGAAATTTCGCCACCCAGGGCGTTCACGATGTTAACGGAAAACTGCGCGAATACCTCGGAGATACGAATCAACCAAGTGGCAGGGGGCAGGACGGGGGGTAAAGAATCCAAATTGCGGGTGTTTCCGGGCGCAGGGATAGTCGAGCCGGGCTGGAGGTGCAATCCCCCAGTTTCGATGAGCACCCAGTCACCTCGGATCCAACGGATCCCGGGAAATCATAGCACGCCAACCGGGGGGGGAAGGGCGGCTACGGATCGCGGAATCCGTTGGATCCAAGGTGCCTAGTTCACCCCACATTGCGGAGTACTGGCTCCGCTTGGGTCCCTTCTTCTTGGATAAATCCAGGGGGCACCTGATTGATGTTGGTCTCCAACCAAGCCTCGGCCTCGACGCGACTCTGGAAGATCCGCAAGCGAGGGGTGTTCCGGGACCAATAGCCCAGCATCCGAATAATCCCGTAAGTGGTCGATTTCGTCGCCACATAGGCCAGCCACCCATGCGAACGATTTGCCTCGTGACGGAGCACCAGCGCCAAGCGCAACACATCGTTGGCTGTCAACTCAAGCTCCGCCTCGCTGAAATCTATCAAGCCGTGGAACTCCGCCGACCAGCAAGGGTCTGACGCCATTGACGAGAGGATCGACTTCAAATCACTCAACCCCGTTCTTCCCTGATATTCCTCGATTCGTATCCGCCGCTCCGTGTCGATCCGGTAGTGGCCCACTCTTCCCGAGGCCGTATAATCAGTTGTTGAAAATTTCATAGGATTCCTTACCTTATCGGACCATTGGAGGGCGCATCCGTTCAAAAAATGTTAATAACCCTCCTCTCCAAGCGCTTGTTTTTTAAAAAGTTGCGCGCATCCTAAAAGTAAAGATCTCTTAATGACTACGCCGCCAGCCCTCATAAAATCAACCTAGCGGTTCATGACGGAATCTGCCCGAACCGGCCAACTCCCCCTAACGACCTCTAAAAAATAAATTCATCCCGCGCCGACTCAGCGACTGAGATCTTCCTGGTACATCAGCTTGAAACCGCTCTGATGGAGAATTGCCACGGCAAACTCGTAGTCCTCGACGTGCATCGCCAGCATCGACTGCCCTTCCGGACTGGGCATCAGGGCGTAGGCGAAATCGATGTTGGTTTCCGCGATCATCAGCGAATCGAGACACTGGAGCAACCCGGGGCCGGATTCCCGCATTGCGATCACTACCAGCTCGCAGGTTGTGTGGGGTATCCCTTTTTCCATGAACAAATGCTCGGCGGCATCCGGGTCCGAGACCACCAGCCGGGCCACCGTCGCATCCCGCGAGTCTTGCACGCTCAGGCCGATGACCTCGATCCCCAGCGAGCGCAGCAGCTTCACCATCGCGGCAAGCGCGCCGACCCGGTTGGGCAGCATGACGGAGAATTGGCGGACTGGCTCGCCGTGATCGACAATGGTATCGGATTCCATGGGCGGGACGCTAACCTAACCGCGCGGCCCGCGCAAGGGTATCGTCCGCACCGCTCCGCTGGCGACATCCTTGATGACCATTTGATTCGGACGGACTTCGGAAATCAGATACTCCGCGCCATCGGCTCCTTTGAATTGTTGGCCGGGAGACGCGACGTAGCGCTTGCCCGTGGCAGCATCTTCCACCAACGCGACCGGATCGTGGGCACTCGACGGGACGCCGGAGATCCATTCGCGGGTTTTCCCGGTCGAAACGTCGCGGACCTCGACGACGGAGATTTCCGAGGGCTTGCCAAGGTTGACCTTGCTGTCTTCCATCCGCCGCCGCACGCGCACCACGACGAGTCGCGATCCGGGAATCACATCCCCCGCACGCAGCTTCACTTCGCGCGGAGCCACGCCCGCGATTTTGATCGTGGCGGTCTCGCCTTGGACCGTCCTAACGTGAATCGGCACTTCTTTTTCCCGATAGTGGCGCATCACCAGCGACGGCATGGGAAACGGCGGATCACCCGGCGTCGCCTGGCTTGCGACCGGGTTGCCAAGGATTTCTCCCTCGATCGGAATGGACGCCACATGTTTCGGGGCCGTTCCGGATGACTTCGCCACCGCCTGATCGACAAATGCATCCATCGCTCCGGCGATTTCAGCCGGAGTATCCAAGGCCAGATCCGCCGGCAGCGGATCCCGGGAAATCAGCGCCGCAATCTCGGGGTGGCCAGCGGCGGTCGCGATGTCCGCCGCCGTTCGCCCTTCCGGATCGGTGGTGAAACGGCTGGCACCGATTTCTAGCAGCAGCTTAACCGATGCGACGTGCCCGTTCTCCGCTGCGATCATCAGCGGCGTGCGCCCATCCTCCATCCTGGCATGGATCGACGCGCCGAAGTTCGTTAGAGAGTCGATCACATCCGCCCGTCCGACCAAGGCCGCGAGGAGAAGCGCCGGATCGAGATCCTCCCGGTCATGAGCCGCGAGCTCCGTCACCGAGCCGGGCTTGCCCTCTCTAACGGCGAGCATCAACGGCCTGAAGCCCTCGTTGTCCTTCAACTTGGGATCCGCACCCTGACGCAGCAGCCATCGCACCATCGTCGTTTGATCGGCCATCACCGCAGCCATCAGGGGCGTCCGCCCGGCAGCCCCGGGAAGATCGACGGCCAATCCGCGATTGAGCAAATAGTCCGCGGAGGCTTGCGCCCCGGCGGCAGCGGCGGCGTGGAGCGCGGAATCTCCGTCCGCACTACGGGTGTCGGAGGCCAATCCTCCCGCGCTGAATTTCTTGAGCGCCGTGACATCATTCCCGCGGCTCGCGCGGAACCAGTCCTCCGTGGTCATTTGGTAGCCCGCCTCTCCCAGATCCGACTTCACGGTTTCGCCACGCCGCTTGCAGCCCGGAAGAAGGGCCAGAGAAATCGCCATCACCGTCACCAATATCCCTTTCATGAAACAAGGAATAGTTCGGATCTTCTAAGTATTCAACCCCGAACCTTCTGCCCGCTCGACCCCGCAAATCCGGCACACTCCGTCGCGAATCGTGAAGCGGACATTGCAGCCACACAGCAAAGCGCCGAACACCCGCGCGGGATCCGCCGTTTGGGTCGCCGGCCGCGGATCCAGCGCGAGCGCTTCTAACACCACAGCGCGCGCCCGCTCCGGTAGCCGCGCGAAATCGGCCATTGTCCCTGACTCCACTTCCACCGGCAATCGCCCGAGCGGCTCGCCGGCAAATCCACCCGCCGCTTCCGGCAAGGACTCCGCATACGCCAGATACGGCTTCACATCATACACCGGCGTCCCGTCCAGCAGGTCAAGCCCGCCTAGCAGCAGCACCGGCGAATCCGCAGCCGTCGAGTCGATCCCC
>JANOZJ010000163.1:0-13725 GCA_031429315.1 Akkermansiaceae bacterium | reverse complement strand
GCTTGCGCTGGTGATGGACATCCGAAAAGCGGGCGACGGGAGTCTGGAGCTGCTTTTGTTCTGCTAGAAGTTGGTCGATGAGATTGCCCTGCCCGGCGTCCGGCTTTGAAGCATGCTTCAGGGCGGGCAAACGTTGGAGGGTGGCGGGCACTCTGGAAGAATTTGAGATTTGAGATATGAGATTTCAAATCGTCAGGCGGCGACCAGCGCTTTCTCTAACTGGGCCATCCAACTGGCGAAGGGCTTGTCGTAATCGACATCGGACTCAATGATCGGAATCAGCGGCTTGGCCCCCAGCGCGGCGAGGCGGGCGTGGAAATCGTGGCCACACTTGCAGAAGTCCGGGTAGTTGGAATCGCCGAGCGCGAGGACCGCGAAGTTCACCGAGGCGAGCTGCGGGGCGTCCGCAGCATGGAGCGCGGCGTGGAGCGAGGCGGCGTTGTCCGGTGGTTCGCCATCGCCATAGGTGGAGGTGATGATCAGGACATTCTTCGCGGCTGATAGATCTGCGGGTGAAACCTCCGCCATGTCGCGCAGGGTGGGGGAGTGGCCTTTCGCGGCGAGGGTTTTGCTGAGTTTTTTGCCAAGTGCTTCGGAGTTGCCGGTCTGGGAACCCCACAGAATCGTGATCGGCAGACCGGTGGTCACGGCGGGTTCGGAGGAGCCGCCAGTCGCAGGATACAAGGCGCAGTTGAGCGCGTCCAGATAGCCCTTGAGCCACATTTTCTGAGCTCCTGAGAATGGCGCGGTGTTGGGAACGGTGAGTGACATGGCGGTTGGTGTTAGGCGGCGGCGGTTTTGGCGGGATCGCAAAAGTCCATGAGTTGCTCCGGGGTGTGGCGGTTGGCAAATCCGGCGAAGCTCTCATCCTCGATCCGCGCGCGCAGATAGGCGACGAGGAGCCGCTCGATGAGCGCGGGCATCTCGTCGGCGCGGACGGATTTCCATATCTCCCGGGCGATGGCCTGGGTGTCATCGACACCTCCGCCGAGCACGATGTTGTAGCCGTCCACGGTGGAGCCGTCTTCGACTTTCACGCGGGTGCCCATCATGCCGATGTCGCCGATGTAGTGCTGGGCGCAGGAGTTCTGGCAGCCGGTTAGATGGATGTTCACCGGTTGGTCGAGGATCATCTTGCTGGAAAGGTGGCTGCCAAGGGTGATGGCCTGGCCCTTGGTGTCGGCTGCGGCGAATTTGCATCCCCGGCTGCCGGTGCAGGCGATGAGGCCGCCGGTGATGGTGTTGTTGCGGTGGTCGAGTCCAGTGGCTTGGATCGCGGTGATGGCGGCCTGGAGATTTTCCTCGGCGATGCCGGGGATGATGAGGTTCTGCCAGACGGTGAGGCGGATTTCACCGCGGCCAAACTCGTCGGCGATGTCGGCCAGCGCTAACATTTGTGTGACGGACATGCGGCCCACGGGTGTTAGGACTCCGAGGTAGTGTTTGCCGTCGGTCTGTTGATGGATGCCAAGGTGACCGTGCTTGGATTTCGGGGCGGAGGGTTCGCAGGCTTCGAGAGGAAAATAGCGCAGGGGGAATGTCATCTTCTTCGCGGTTTCCTCCAGGGTCTTGGGGATTCCCCAATCATCCACCAGATACTTGAGACGCGCCTTCTTGCGGTTGGTGCGGTCGCCGTTCTCGATGAAGACACGCATCAAGGCCGCAGCCACCGGAACCGTCTCGGCAGGGGTTAGCAGGATTCCACAATCGCTGGCGAATTGCTTGTGCCCGGTGATGCCACAGAGTTGCATGCGGAAATAGACACCCGGCTCGACGCCATTTTCGTTAGGCCCGACTTTCACCGCGTAGAAGCCGATGTCGTTGGTGTCGGTGCAGGTGGAAACCGCGCCGCCGGAGTCATAGGAGATGTTGAACTTGCGCGGCAGGCCGTAGAGGTCGCGGTTCTTCAAGATATAATGATGCATCGCCCGGGCGTAGGGCATCACGTCGATGAGTTCGGTCGGGTCGAAGCCGGTCGTCGGCGTGGCGGTGATGTTGCGAACATTGTCCGCGCCGGCGCCTTGCGACGTAAGTCCGAGATCGGCAAGTTTCATCAGGATCGCCGGACAATTCTCCGGCATGATCTCGCGGACCTGGAGGTTGGCGCGGGTTGTTAGGTCGGCGTGGCCCGGACCCCAGTCGGCGGCGATTTCGGCCAAGCCGCGGAACTGATAGGTGCTGAGCGCGCCGCCGGCGATGCGGCAGCGCAGCATGAAACTTTCCTGCGCCGGGGTGACGAAAAACAGGCCGTGGAATTTGTAACGGAAGATATCGCCATCGGCCGGGAAACTGTTGGTCGCCGCGTTGGCGAGGATCGCGTCATAGCAATCGAGGCCATTGTGCTCATGCTTGATTTGCTCCTCGCGGCAGAGTTCATCCAGCGGCGTGTTGTGAATCATCCCGACGGCTTGCGCCGGCTCATGAGTGAAGCGCCCGCCGGAGTCCTGGCCGAGGAAGGGCAGGTCGCGAGCTTGTAGAATTCCCGAGACGAATCCCGAGAGATAGGAGGTTTGTTCCTCGCTGAAGCCTGAGTTGTTGAGATCGACCATGACTTATTGGATTGCCTGTCATGGCGATAGCACCCGCTGTGCCATGCAGGTCCGGCCGGCGATATTATAGAGGAATCGCAGCCACTTTTTTGATGAGCGGGATTCATCAGCGCGGCGGAATGCCATGAGTTGAATGACAATCAGCTCAGGCGGACCCAGGTGATGATCCAGCCGAGAAGCGCGAAAAACGCCACCAGTTTCCAGAACAGCAATGGATTCCGCCGGGCGAATGGTAGCGGTTCGGCCGTCAGGAACGCAGGGTCCGGGTGGCTTAGGTTGTGGAGAAACTCGGACATCGCCTCTTGGCGGGATTCGATCCGGATCGACAGCGCCTTGCGCAGCACCGCGTCCATCCACAGCGGGACCATCGGGTTGTGGGCCGCCGCCGGCTGATAGACGAGGGTGAAAAAGTCCCGCGGGTTGCGGGCCTTGGCCCAGGCGTTTCCATACGGATGATGCCCGCCGGTCAGAAGATGATAGGTGATCGCCGCGATCGAGAACAGATCCGAGCGGGTCGTCGGCATGATGCCCAACCGGTATTCCGGCGCGGAAAAATCCACGGTGCCGAGGGCGGAACCCCGTTCGAACGGCGTGGAAATCTCCGAAATTCCGCCGACCCGGCACGAGCCGTAGTCGATGATTTTCACCTGCCCGTCATCCCCGAGAATGATGTTATCCGGCTTCAAGTCCTGATGCAGGGTATCCCGCCGGTGCAGCGCGCGGACGCCCTCGACGACTTGGCCGATGATGCCGACGACCTGCTCGACGGGCGGGCGCGGGTTCGCCTCGCTCCAGCGGCCAAGCGTCGGGCCGGCGATGGATTCTAACACGATGTAGGAAAACCGCCGGGCGCGTGGCCGGCGGATGACTTTGGCGAGGTGCGGGCTGTCGGTCCGCAGGCCGATCCATTCTTCGAGCGCGAAACGCTCCAGATACGACGGATCGTCCTCGAAGCTAACCGATGGAGTCTTGAGGACGTAGCTTCGGTTGCCGTCGTCCATGTCGAAAACCAGATAGAGCTGCGAATACTTCGTGGCGGAAATGAGCCGCTCGACGTGGAGTCCGTCGATGGATTGCCCGGGCAGCAGATCGGGAGGAATCGGCAGTTCGGTTAGCTGGCGGAACACGTCGTTCTTGTCGCTGTCGGGCAGCGACTGGATATCCAGCAGGATGCACGAGCGGTTGTCCGTGCTCCGGTGGGCCGCCTCGCCGAGGGCGTCGGCGCAGGCTTGGCAGTCGGCGTGCGCCCGGAGAATCGACTCGATGTCGTGGCGGGAAATCTCCCCGTGAATCCCGTCGGTGGTCAAAACGAAGCGATCTCCCGCCTGGATCGGTAAAGTGTGATAGTCGATCCGCGGCGAAGCGGTCAGGCCGAGTGCGCGTGTCAGATAGCAGGTGTCAGCGGAAACATGGGAAGCATGGTCCCGGGTGATTTGCTCAAGCACACCGGCGCGATGGCGATACAGCCGGCTGTCCCCGATGTGAAACACATGGGCAGTTTGTGACTTGAGGATGATCGCGGTGAAGGTGGTGACACAGCCTTTTTCCGCGGCGCGGAATCCCTGGCCCTGAGAGAACAGCCAACGGTTGAGTGCCGTTAGGACCCGTTGGCCGGCGGTCTTCACTTCCCACGATTCCGGCGTCTCGTAGTAGTCGGAAATGAATCCGATCACTGCAGCTTCGGCGGCTTCTTTGCCGGCGCTGGCGGCGGAAACCCCGTCGGCGATGCAGGCGACGATGCCCTTGGTGGGAAGCAGGTCGGTATCCGGAATGCGGATGCCGAGGCAGTCTTCATTCTGCGGCTTGGGACCGGCCGAGGTGAACAGGCCGGTCGCCAGTTCGATCCGACCGTTGAGATGCATGGCGGCGAGGATGGGAGAAGATTGTCTAACTGGCGAGCCGCATTATGCCACTTCGATCAATTGCACGGAGCCATCTTCCGCCACTTCGGAGATATGTCCTTTCGGCTCGGCGAGGAAGCACGATGCGACCAGCCCGAAGACCGACGAAGCGGCGATGATCATGAAAAACGTCGGCGTGCTGACGAACGAATAGACTATTAGAAAGACCACGCCGCCGACGTTGCCGTAGGCACCGGTCATGCCGGCGATCTGGCCGGTCATCCGGCGCTGGATCAGTGGCACCATCGCGAACACCGCCCCGGTGCCCATGTGAACGAACAGCCCGCAGCCGATGGTCGCTGCCACCGCGAGGGCCAGCGGCCAAGTGGAGTCGATCCGGGAAATGAGCACATAGCCGACGGCCAGACCGGCGAGCACGACCAGCATGGTTTTCCGGCGGCCGAATTTATCCGAAACCCAACCGCCGCCCGGACGCGCCGCGACGGTGATGGTGGCGAAACCGGCGGAGATCAGGCCTGCCTTGATCGGCGACAGGCCGAAGGTGTCTGCGAAAAATCCTGGCAGCATCGAGACCACCGCAAGCTCGGAGCCGAAGGTGATCAGATAGTTGATATTGAGGATCGCGACCTGGCGGAATGGATAGCGCTGGAATTCAGGCACGCCACCAGCCTTCAGCATCCCTTCATTGACCCGATAAATCTGCCACGACTGGAGGATGAACAGGAGGACCAGCACCACGTAGATGACATTCACCACCGGCTTCGTTAGAAGCTTCACTCCGGCGGGCGAGAGTTTCCACGCCAAGGCGGCCAAGGCAGCGAACATCGGGACATTCATCACCAGCAGGAACACAAAGTCGCGGGGTGTGGATACTTCAAGTCCGCCCGACTTCTTCGGCTTGAAATAAGTCGATCCCTTCGGCGTGTTGCGGATGACCCGATAGAAATAGATGCCATAAAGAAATGACACAGCGCCGGCTGACACAAAGGCATATCTCCAGCCATCCTCACCGCCGAAGGCGAGTGCGATGGTCGGCAAGACGATCGCCGCCGCTGCCGAGCCGAAATTCCCCCAGCCGCCGTAGATCCCTTCCGCGAGGCCGACTTGGCGGGCAGGGAACCATTCGCCGACCAAGCGGATGCCGATGACGAAGCCTGCACCCGCGAAGCCCATCAGGAAGCGGGTGAGCGCGAGCATTTCAAACGACCGGCTCAGCGCGAAGCAGCAGCAGAGCACTCCTGAAATCATTAGCAGCAGGGAATACGTCACCCGCGGGCCGAACTTGTCCACCAGGATGCCGATGATGATTCTAGCAGGAATGGTCAACGCCACGTTTAGGATCAATAGGGCCTTCCACTGCGCGTCATTCATGTGGAAAGCCTGAGTCAGCGCGCCTTTGAACGGGGCGTGGGCGAACCACAACACGAACGTTAGAAAGAACGCGAACCAGGTGGCATGCAGGGTCCGGATGGAAGGTGCTTTGAAATCGACCAGATTGAGTTGGCCGCTGCTTGGATAGTGAGACATGGATGATGCTGGATGTTTGTTAGTCCGTCGCCGGCGAAGCACTGCCGCCGAGGCACAGCTCGGCGGCATGATAGAGATCCTCGCGGAAAATCCGGGAGAGCGAGCCGCAGGTGCCTTCGGGAATGGTGCCCGCGTTGCGCAGTTCGGAGAGCACCCACGACGCCTTGTCCATGCTCGGACGGTTCGTCGAATCGCCGTGGAAGATATGGAATCCCTTGGCGTTCACGCGATCGACGCCGGTGTTGAAGGTCGGCCCTAGGCTGTTTCGCAACACTTCGGGCGAAGCGCCGGTGTATTTTTTTATGGCCAGGATTCCGATAAGCTCTTCGCGGAATTCCGGGGTTTGGCAAAGTTGGCAGGACTCGATCAAGGCCGCCACCAGGGCGACCGATTCATCCTTTTGCTCGTGCAGGAAATTTCCCGAAACGAGCAGGATTTTTTCGGGATGGCCACGCGCGATCTCCGCCGAGGTCACCGGGCACCAGCCGGTGCCAGTGATGATCGACTCGGAATTCCACGGCTCGCCCACGCAGTAGCCGTCGATGTGACCCGCCTGCAGCGAGCGCGGCATCAGGGAAGGTGGCAGGAAAATGATTTCGACATGCTCCGGGGCCACCACGCCGTGGCGGCTGAGCCAGGTTTTCAACAACGTGTAATGGGACGAATACCGGTGCGTGACCGCCAGCGTGAACGGCCGCTCCTTCTTCCATCCATACGTTAGAAAATCCCGCAACCCCTCGCCGCGGCCGATCTTGTCGGGGCCGATCTCCTTGGAAATCGTGACCGCGTTGCCATGCAGGTTGAGCACCATCGGCACCGCCACCTCGCAGCGCATTTCGTTGATGCCAAGTCCGAGGGCGATGGCGATTCCGGCGATCGACTGGGCGGCGTCGAGATGGCCGTAGATGATTTTGTCGCGCACGCTGGCCCATCCGAGTTCCCGCGAAAGCTCGACATCGAGCCCCCAGCGTTCGAAGATTCCAGTTTCCTGGGCGGCCGCGATCGGCGCGCAATCCGTCAGCGGCACGAACCCCAAGCGAAGCTTGTTTCTTGCGGAGAATTTGCGGATCGGGGCTACCATTTGCAGCCATTAAAGCGGGACCAGTGCCAAATTTCGCAAAATTCCAGAAGCAGAAGTAATTTTCACGATACTTGGAAATGAGCGGATTTCATTTGGAGTCGCACACTGCGGCTTCTTGAGCCGCAATTCCACTTTGGATTCTCCGCTCAAGGTACCTGCGGATCCTGCGCGGCCTTGGCCGGCGCTGGTGCGGTGGCGGTTAGATCCATTTTCGATCGCAGTTTGCTGGCGCTCGCTCTTTATCGCGGCGAGGAGCTTCTCAGCAGGTTGATCTTTTGGATTTTGACTGACCAACTTCCCTTGAACCGCCAATTGCAAAACCAATTCCCGCATCTTCGCCACGGCATTGGGCGCGTCGGCGAATTGGTCGAACTTTTTGAAGAATGTATCGAGAGTTATCGGATGGGCCGCCGCGTTGGGGCTTGGGAAATCTGGCGGACGGGTGACCCAGGACGATGCCCTAGGCTGGTATGGTTCGCACCGTTGGTGCTGAAGAATCGCAGCGCGACTTCTCACCCACCTCCACCAGACGCTCAACACCCCCCCAGCCACAACCGCCTCATCCGCCTCCTCCGCCTCCTCCGCCTCCTCCGCCTCTGCTCGCAATGCGGCGAAGTGGATCGACGACGCAACCGCCCGCCGACTGGAGCAAGTCTGAGGCGGAGCACGCGTGCATCGCCGCAAGGTGGAAGACATCGCCTTTTCCTAACAGACTTTGCGCGTCGTGAGTTAGAGGGGCCGGCACCGGGGTTTTCCCGGCAGAAACACGTGCTTGTAAACCGACCGGCCGATGCCTCCCGTGACGTAGATGCCCGCGAGGATCAACAAGGCGGGTCGGTTCAGCGCGATGACCAGGTCGATCCGAACACGGCACCCGCGAAGAAGCACATCACCAGCAAGGTGGGAACCAACAGTTTCCAGCGGGCGATCTGATGCCCTCTTAACTTCATTCCGAGGTTGGTCCCCAAGTCAGTTAACGGAAGTTCCGACCTGGATCAGATAACAAGCGTTCACCGCGGCCCCGAGAAAGGCCAGGCAGCCGCCGCCGGTTATGATCCACTTCGGGAGGGGCTGGATCGTCGTCACGAAATCGAACGGTGAATGGTTTTGGTCGCTCACATCACCCCCGCACGACGATTTGCTCCATCGCTGTCAGGTTCTCCTCGATGGCCCGGACGAAGCCGAACTGGTTGCGGCAGCGGTCGAGGTTGTGGCCGGGGCGCTTGATCTTGAAATAGGTGTCGCCGTTGAGATAGTCGGTTAGGAAACGGATGCCGCATTCGAGGGTGAGCAGCTTGCCGGAGAACGCGAGGTGGGCGCGCTCGGCGTCGTTGAGAAAGGTCGCTGTGGATAGATAGCCTTTGACCAGTGCTTCGAAGCGGTCCAGCCGGATTCCGATGTGTCTCAAATCCGGGTCATCCTCGCGCGATGTCGGCGCGGCGGTGCGGACCATGTCGCCGAAGTCATAGAGCGCGGAGCCGGGCATGGTGGTGTCGAGGTCGATCACGCAGATGCCCTCTGCGGTGGTTAGATCGAGCAGGACGTTGTTGAGCTTGGTGTCGTTGTGGGTCACGCGCTCGGGGATTTCGCCGGAGACGATGAGATCGGTGATTCGCGAGCAATCCGCAGCGCGGGCGCGGGCGAAGCGGATTTCCTCGCCAACGGAATCCGCGCGACCGGTCACGTCGGCGACAATCGCCGCTTCCAGCGCCGCCAGGCGCTTGGGCGTGTGATGGAAATCCGGGATCGTTTCGTGCAGCCGCTCGCCTGATAGATCGGCGGTGAGTTTCTGAAACGCACCGAACGCCTTGGCCGCCTGATAGGCCTGCTCGTCGCACTCGATCTCATCATAGCCCTTGGTGCCCTCGATGAACGGGTAGGTCCGCCAGAGGTTGCCGTCGGGGTCGAAGGCATAGGGCTTGCCGTCGCGCGCGGGGATGCAGGTGAGCGTCCGCCGGTGGGCTTCCGGATGACCTTCCGCGAGCAGGCTGGCCAGCGCGTGACGGGTCACGCGGTTGACGTTTTCCATCACCTCCACGGGGTTTTTGAAAACGTGGTGGTTGACCCGCTGGTGGATGTAGCGGACGCGGCATCCGGCCTGGTCATACCACGCGCAATACGTGTCATTGATGTGGCCGGAACCAAATGGCTGCGCCGCGACGAAGTCGGCGCGCATTTCGAACAGCGATGAAATCAGGCGCAGGTCATGCATGGACCGCTCCTTGCGACAGATCCGCCGGATACTCGCCGGTTTCGATTAACTTGTGGATCGACGCGACCACATGCCGCTTGTCGTCCGGATAGGTCACGCCGAACCAGTGGCTGGTCGTGTCTAACACCGAGCAATCCGCCTTGCCGGAGCGGATCAACGCGTCCACCACCGTCGGGATGTAGTTCTCGGATTTCCCGACGTTGCCGAACTCCTTGATGAAATCGGAAAATTCTGTTTCCAGATGAGCCATGAAGCAATGGGTGAAGACCCAGAAGTTCATGGAAACGGGCGTAACCTCGCACACTTCCTTGCGGGTGCCGTCCAGCGCGGTGCCACGCACGACGCCGTCCGCATCGCGTTCGATTTTCACATGCTCCTCCACGCTGCGAAGCAGGCCGCCGCCGTTGACCTTGCAGATGCCGCGGTTCACATCGCCGTGGTCGGACAGAGTGTTGGCCAGCGGGTAGCCGACCATCGCGTAATGCGCCTTGTCGGTTTCCGCGCGGGGCTTGGCGAGGAACTCCGCGGCGCGCACGTAGGCATCGCTGCCGTAGAAGTCGTCCGCATTGATCACGGCGAAGGACTCCTTCACCAGATCCCGCGCGGCGCGCACGGCGTGGGCGGTGCCCCACGGTTTCACCCGGCCTGCGGGGATCTCGAAGCCGTTAGGCAGGTCGTCGAGTTTTTGAAATGCGTAGTCCACCTGGATCATGTCGGCGAAACGGCCACCCACGCCCTGCTTGAACGCCTCCGCGAAATCCTCGCGGATGATGAAAACCACCCGTCCGAAGCCAGCGCGGATCGCGTCATAGACCGAATAGTCGAGCACGGTTTCACCGTTCGGCCCCATCGGGTCCATCTGTTTGAGGCCGCCGTATCGGCTTCCCATTCCGGCTGCTAGAACAAGGAGTGTTGGTTTCATCAATCGGGGTGAGGGTGCTGGCCAATGCGGGTAAAACCGCGCTGCGCCCCTGAATGCCAATTGGCGGCGGATCTGGCAACCCCCATATTGACGGGCATTGGATCAGGCCGGGACGATTCGCACCGCTTTCTCGATCATCGCCTCCGCCATGTCGAAATCCACCGCCGTCCGCGCGTGGATCCGGCACACCGCCTGGCCCGCGTGGATCGGCTCGCCACATTTCACCAGCCGGTCGAAGCCGACGGCGAAATCCACCCCATCGGTCGCTTTCGAGCGGCCAGCCCCAAGCTGCAGCGCGGCCTGGCCAACCAAGCCGGCGCCCACTTTGGCAATGACGCCACCGGCCGAGGCGATCACTTCACGGATGACCGGGGCTTGGTGGATTTCCCCAAGCCGCAGTAAATCGGCGGGATTTCCGCCTTGGGCGGCCACCAGCGCAGCGAACTTCCGGCGGGCGCTGCCGTCGTCCAGCAGCCGCTCCAACTCCGCCCGCGACACCCCGGCGATTTTTTCCGCCAGGGCCAACACAATCTCCCGCAGATCCGCCGGGCCGCCGCCGTCGAGGCACTCTAACGACTCGATGACTTCGAGCGAGTTCCCCACCGCGCGGCCGAGCGGCTCGCTCATCGGGTGCAAAACGGCGGACACCTCCACGCCCATTTCCTGACCGACGCCGATCATGCTGGCCGCCAGCGCTTCCGCGTCGTGCCTCGTCCGCATGAATGCGCCGCTGCCGTATTTCACGTCCAGCACCAGCCGGTCGAGGGTTTCCGCCAGCTTCTTGGACATGATCGACGCGGTGATCAGCGCGATCGACGGCACGGTGCCGGTCACGTCCCGCAGCGCGTAGAGTTTCTTGTCCGCCGGGCAGAATCTATCCGTTTGGCCCATCATCACCACTCCGAGTGTTTCGAGCTGGGCCGCTGCTTCGGTTAGGCCGATGTGGACATTGAAGCCGGGGATCGCTTCCAGCTTGTCGAGCGTGCCGCCGGTGATGCCCAGGCCGCGCCCCGAGACCATCGGAATCCAACAGCCGCAACACGCCACCAGCGGCGCGAGGACCAGCGAGACCTTGTCGCCGATGCCGCCCGTCGAATGCTTGTCCACCACCGGCGGATGCCCGGCGCGGTGGGAAAAACAATCGCCGCTGGCCATCATCGCGCGGGTCAGCGCCGCGATTTCGGCGGGCGTCATCCCTTTGAAAAAAACCGCCATCGCGAACGCCGACATCTGATAGTCCGGCACTGCGCCGCGGGTGTAGCCGTCTATCAGCTTCTCGATTTCGCGGCCAGACAGCTCCTCGCCCTCGCGCTTGCGGGAAATCAACGTGGGAATGTGCATCCCGTTTTTCCTACAAACGCCACCGCCGCTCCGCGAGCCTCCATTTCGGAAATGTGCTTGGCGATGCCCACCCTCCATATCTCCCTCCCCCAGAAACAATAAAGCCGGCCGATCACCCTTTCACGGGATCGGCCGGCTCCAGTCGGTGTGTAGAGTGACGGGTTGCCTCGGATGGGAAATCAGCGTTTGCCGACAAGCGTCAGTTTCCCGCTGAAATCCTCGCCTTCCACGCCGCCGGAGAACCGGATCACCACGGTGAGGGTGTCGCCCGTCACGGTTGCTGAGACTCTGGTGATCAGTTCACCCGAGATGTCCACACCGAAGAAGTCGCCATCGAACGCTGCGATGATCGGCCTAACTGTTCTGCCGGTGTAGGAGTCTCCCGACTTGCTGAGAACCACCGTCGTCGGTCCGCTGACGCTGGCCTCGATGTTGAGGTTCAGTTCATCGCCGATCTTCTCGACGATCCTGGCCGTGGCGTTCCTGTTGAGTTTGAGGGTGTTGTTCTGGATGGTGACCTCGCCGTTGCTGAACCCCGCGAGCCTTTTCACCAGGTATTGCGGCACCCGGAAGCTGTCACCGTCGATCTTCAAGGTGCCGCTCGCGCTTTTGAACTCGTAAGTCCCGTTGGCACCCGCAGCCAGCGCCTTGGGAGCTGCGGCGAAGGAAGCCAGTGAGACGCACAATGTTGTCAGCGCCAGTCGGCCGAAGCTCGCGAAGCGGGAAGACCCTTTGTTTGGCTGCAGTGTGCGGGATGATGTGGATGGTAATGTCATGGTATTCATGGTAGGCGCAACTAGGGCGCGGAAATGTGGATTGGATAGGGATTTTTTTCGCAATTGGCTCGGGTGCGTGACCCGCTATCGTTAGACGCATGTTTCTCGGTTAAATTTTTGATTTCCCCCTGAGCCGTAAGGGTTCAAGCTCGGTTTTTGGCTTGGATCGTTTTGCCCGCGAGGGCTTCCGCCTGCTCACCAAAGAGCGGGGCGCGCCGCGCCTTGAGGTGCCATTGGAGGAAGTAGGGGAGCATCCACAAAAACACGTGGGCGCGGATCCGGGAGTCGGTCTTGTGATGGATGGGCCGCATTTCGAGACTGACGGACTTCATGTTGCGGAAGGCTTGCTCGAGTGGCGGGCCGGTGAGGCGGTCGTGTTGCTGGTGTTTGACCTTGCCGCCGCCGCAGTCGCGCTCAATGAGCTGCTTGCCATTCACATCGATGCGGAAGCCAATGTTCCTTGACGTTTTTGTCCTGCACCCCGTCGTCCGCCCTGCGGATTTCTAAGATTGCCACCATCATCAGGCGCGGCGTAGCATCGCGAGCGACACTGTTCCCATGTGGAAATTCCTACACGACCATTGGCGGGATCCCATCGAGATTCTACTGCTTGCCACCTGCATCTACCAAGTTTACCGCGCTTTCCGGAACACCCGCGGGGCGCAGATTCTGGTGGGACTGGGGGCGATCCTGGTCGTTCTAACATTGGTCTCGACGATCTTCAGGTTCGAGGTCGTGCAATGGATCATCACCCGCGCGGCGGCGATTCTGGCGTTCGCGTTGATCGTGATTTTCCAACCCGAGTTGCGCAACGGGCTCGCGCGGCTGGGCAGCAACCGGTTGTTCTCGTTTTCCAACAAGCGCCGGCTGGCGTTCCTCGAGCGCTTCGCGGATGCGGTGATCAACCTCTCGAAAAAGCGTATCGGCGCGTTGTTCGCGATCCAGCGCGGGATCAGCTTGAAGGAACATCTCGACAGCGGAGTGGTGCTCGACGCGCAGTTTTCACCGGAGCTGGCGATGACTGTGTTTCACCCGAAAGCACCGTTGCATGACGGCGGGATGATCATCGCCGACGACCGGGTGGCGGGGGCGGCCTGTGTGTTCCCGGTCACCGAACGGCAGATGCAAGACCGCTCGACGGGGCTGCGCCACCGCGCGGCCATCGGCCTCACGGAGCGCACGGATGCGATCGCGGTGGTGGTCAGCGAGGAGACCGGCGGCATTTCGATCTGCGAGAACGGGGTGCTCCAACGCAATCTAACCGAGAAGCAGTTCCGCGAATTGATTTCCGAGATCTTCTTCTCCGGTAAACCATCACATGAAACTGACACTGGGCAAAAACTGGATCGCAAAGATCCTCTCTCTACTTCTGGCGATAGCGATCTGGTTTCTGATTAAGGATCACCTCAGAACCAGTGAAGACCAGTCCTCGCCACCACCGCGGGCGATCAAGGT
>JANOZJ010000162.1:0-16641 GCA_031429315.1 Akkermansiaceae bacterium | reverse complement strand
CATGCAAATCTTTCAAAATATAAGGAACAGCCGGCAAGCGGGCTCTCCATAATTTTAAAATATCTTTACTTTCAAGGTAGGATTTGAGAATAAATTTTTCGTGCTGTCCCTGCATGAAAACATACCCCTACCTGAAAGTGATCGCGGTCGCTTGCGTTGGTGCCTTGGCATCTTGCGCGACCAAACCTGAAATCAAAACCACCCGGATGCCTGTATCGGCAACCATTCGTCCTGATTCCTCCCGCACCGGGCAGGTTCTCCAGGAAGTCAATTCCTACCGCCGCAGCCACGGCGCGTCGGACCTCGAACGCCACGCCGGACTGGATCGGCTAGCCCAAGAACATTGCGAATACCTGATGCAGCATCGTGGCACGTTCAGCCTCAATGGCAAAAACGTCAGTCACATCGGATTCGAAGGCCGCACCTTGGTCGCCCGCGAGCGCTACCGGATGGAGAGCGTCAGCGAAAACGTGGCCGCCGCCAGTCACCTTGGAAAGAACCCGGCACCCACGCTGATCAGGTTGTGGGCGGGGTCCAAAGGCCACGAATACAACATGCGGGGCGAGTGGACTCATACCGGCATCGGCATGGTGAGCGATAGCGACGGCATGGTGTTCTGCACCCAACTGTTTACGACCGTCAATTATTCGCAGTTGGCGATGCACGATCGTTTCAGCGGATTCTGAATCTGCCTAACAATGCCCGATTTATCGCTCGAAATCGCCCTTCAAGCCCGCGGCCTTCGCCGGATCGCGGGCATTGATGAGGCGGGCCGAGGGCCGCTTGCGGGGCCGGTGGCCGCAGCGGCAGTGATTCTTCCGAAGAATTTCAGTTGCCCCGGACTCGACGATTCCAAAAAGGTCAGCGCTTCCAAACGGGAGATTCTTTACGAACGGCTGACCACGGATACCGCGATTTTGTGGGCCGTGGCCACCGCCGACCGGGAGGAAATCGATCGGCTCAATATCCTCAAGGCCACTCATCTGGCAATGCGCCGGGCGGCAGAGGCTCTCCATCCGTCACCGGACCATTGCCTGATCGACGGTTTGCCGGTCAAAAATTTCCCCTTTAGCCACGACGGGATTGTCAAAGGCGACGGGCTGTCGCTATCGATCGCAGCGGCGAGCATCATCGCCAAGGTCACCCGCGACCGGATCATGCGCGAGCTGGACGCGGAGTTTCCCCAATTCGGCTTTGCGAAGCACCAGGGATATGGCACCAAGGTGCATCTTGAAGCGCTACGGAATCACGGCCCTTGTTGCCACCATCGTCGCACGTTTCAGCCGGTCGCTCAACTCGCCCTGCCGCTTGACGACGGCTGACGGCCAAGCCCGCGACCGGCTCTGGGTGGGCAACTACGGCGAACGGGTGGCCGCCGCGTGGCTGCGGTCACAGGGCTGCAGGATTCTGGCCCGGAATTTCCGCGGGCCGCACAAGGGCGAGGTGGACATCGTCGCGCGGGATCGCAAGCTGCTGCTTTTCGTGGAGGTGAAAACCCGCCGCGAAGGAAGCAAGATTCGCGGCCTCGATGCGGTGGGAAAGGACAAACAGCGATTGATCGAGCGCGGGGCAAATGCCTGGCTCAAGCGCTTGGGCACCCGGGATTTGCCGTGGCGCTTCGATGTCATCGAGGTCCATGTCGAGGACGGCAAAAAGCCGCGGGTCAATCACGTGAAGGACGCGTTCTAGTAACAGGATCCTGCTTGCGGGCAGCGGTCCCCTCGCCCACCCTGCGCCAGCGATTCATGGAAAATTCTTCGGATTCAATGGCCTGGCTGGCAAAGCGGGATGGCAGCGTGATCATCGGCTATGGGCCTTTCGAGGAATCCGCTGGCTGCCCTGGCGAGGGAGTTTCGTTCTACGTGCAGGATTTTGCGCTTCAGGAATCCAGGCCTTGGAAAACTCCGGCGCGCACCGAGCGAACCACCATCGCCGCGCTGGCCGCACGGTTTGAAGCCTCGCCGCCACTGGACTGTGAGTGGGACCGGCTGGACGCGACCTCGTTTTCGGTGGTTTTCCAGGAGGTGATGTCATCGATCCACGGCGGTGTTTTTGAAAAAACGGTGCCGGTTGTCACGGAAACCGGCACCGCGCGGCAATCACCGGGGCCAGCCCTGATCGCTGCGATGACCCGCCAATCGGCACCGCTCCATTCCTACGGCTGGCTGCAGCAGGACTCCGGGTTTGCAGGGGCGACCCCGGAACTGCTGGTTTCGGTGCATGGCAAGCGGCTCGAAACGATGGCGCTGGCCGGGACTGCCAGAAGCGAAGATCGCGAGGTATTCGCCGTCGATGAGAAAGAAATCCGCGAGCACGAATACGTCGCCCAGACGCTGGTCTCGAAGCTGCTGGATCTCGGCCACATCGAGCGTTGCTCGCGGGAAATTCTCGATCTGGGTTCGATCGTCCATTTTCTAACGACCATCGCACTGGATCTTCCGTCGCCGCAAACGCCGGAAGATCTGTTGCGGCGGCTCCATCCCACGCCGGCCCTCGGCCCCCTGCCGCGCACGGCGCAAACCCTTGCCATGCTGTTGGATTGGCGAAACCGACTGGGCTGCCCCAAGCAGTTCGGCGCACCGTTCGGACTTTGGGATCAAGGCGGATTCGACGCGGTGGTGGTCATCCGCGGCATCTGGTGGGAAGGTACAAACCTGATGCTACCCGCTGGCTGCGGCATCATCGAGGCAAGCCGTCTGGTCAATGAATGGCGTGAGCTCCGGCTCAAACGGGAGGCGGTCAAGCGCTTCCTGTTGCCGCCGTGAGCGAGGTGATTCGATTTGCCTCAGTGATGGCAAAATGAGTCGGCCCAAAATCACAAATCGTGCTACACTACCCCCCGAGCGCCTTGGTTTTCATGACCGGGGACACAACCGGAAGTGAGGACCATGAAGGACAAAAGAACCATGTGGCCGCAGGCTGCGGACATCGCCGATTCGCCGAGTCCCGAAACTAACGGGATCCGCCGGGTTCCGATTGCGGTGGTGGTGGCGCATCCGGATGATGAGACACTGTGGGCGGGGGGGCTGTTGCTGAGCCATCCGGAGTGGTCGCCATTTATCGTGAGCCTGTGCCGCGGCAACGACCCGGATCGTGCCCCCAAGTTTTCCAAGGTGCTGGCCCTTTTCAACGCGCAAGGCATCATGGGCGACATCGATGACGGCCCTGACCAGATCCCTCTCCCGGACGCGTTGGTGCAGGATGCGATCCTCGCGTTGCTCCCCGGGCGCGACTATGAATTGCTGCTCACCCATGCTCCAAACGGCGAATACACCCGGCATCGCCGCCACGAGGAAGTTTCCCGCGCGGTGACGGCATTGTGGCACTGCGGAAAACTTCGCGCCAAGTGGCTGCTGCAGTTCGCCTACGAGGACGGCGGCGGAACTCATGCTCCCCGCCCACAGCAGGACGCCAGCATCCAGCTTCCGTTGTCCGACGAACTCTTGGCGCGCAAATCCTCGATCATCACCGATGTTTACGGCTTCAGCGCGGCGAGCTGGGAAGCCCGCGCCGTCACGGACACGGAGGCCTTCCATTGTTTTCAGTAAATCGACTCCACCCCGCCGCCGCCCCTAACCGACCCACCCCCCAAGCCATGAAAATCCTCGTTCTCTATCATTATCCACCCGCTCCCGGCGGACTCGCCACCCAAGCGGACCTGCTCTACAAAGGCCTGTTGGAAATCGGCGTGGATGCCAGGCCCGCCCATCTCCAATCGGATTTGGAAAAAGAATGGTATTACCATTCGTTCAAGCCGGACGCCGTCGTGGGAGTCGGCTTCTGGGGCGACGTGCCTGATCTCGTAATCCATCCCCAGCGCTTCGGTCTCCGCGCCGTGCCGTGGATTCTAGCGGACGGCTATGTCGCGAACTACCGCGACGAGCTGAATGCCTTGCCACTCATTCTGGTGCCGTCGGATTGGGTGCGGGAAACCTTCGTCAGGGACGGCATTCGCGGTGACCATGCCGTGACCTTGCCCGTCGGCTGCGACACGGATGCCTTTATTCCACGGAGCAAGGACGACCCCAAGGTCCGCGCGATCCGCAAAATCCTTGGCGTTTCCGACGAAGAACTGATGATTCTAACTGTCGGCGGTGACGCCGCGTCCAAAGGCGGGCGCGAGGTGATGCAGGCGCTCGCCGCGCTCGGCGACGATGTGCCGCCGTGGCGCTATGTTTGCAAAGTCTGGCCGCAGGACCGGACCCTTGTGCAGAACCGGCTCGACATGGAATTAGCCACCAGTCTCGGCATCCAGGACCGCGTGATTTTCCCCACCCAGTTTGTTTCGCGAAATCTGATGCCTTACCTGATAGCCGCCTGCGACGTGTATGCCGCCCCGTCCCGGTTAGAGGGATTCGGGATGCCCCAGGTGGAGGCCGGAGCCTGCGGCAAACCCGTCATCGGCATCCGTGCCATGGCCATGCTCGACACGCTGGTGCATGGCGAAACCGCGTTTCTAGCCAGCGTCGCGCAGACCATTTGCATCACTGAAACCGTGCTGGGGCCGGAGGCGGGCTTCGAGCCGAATCACCGCGTGGTCTTCGACAAGCCGCGCGCCGCAGACTACCGCGCCTGCCCGCAGGACATCGCCATTTATTTGAAACTGCTCCTCAACGACGAATCCCTCCGCCACCGCATGGGTGCGGCCGGAAGACTGCGTGCCGTCGAGCATTACGATTACCGGCTCGTCGCCCGACGACTGGTGGAAATCCTCACCCAGCAACACTAACATGAATCCATCCGTCCAAGCCGCCCGCCACGCCGCGGTGGAAGTGCTCCTGCACAACGCGTCCGGGCCTTATGACGGCCTCCCGCGCACTGCGGCTTGGGGCTATCCGGAACCCTACACCCGCGATCTCCTCATCGCCGCCCTTGGCATTTTTGCCTCCGGCAACGAGGAACTGCTCGGCTCGTTGCGCCGGGTGTTAGAGACCCTCGCCCGCAACCAGAGCCCGCGCGGGATGATGCCCTCGCTCGTCCACGATCCCGAAGACCGGGGCGCCAGCGACACCACCCCGCTGTTCCTGCTCGTGCTCGGCATGTTCCGCCGCTTCACCGGCGAAGCGACCTTTCTTGAAGACGCGACGGCCCGGGCGCTCCAGTGGATGGACTATCAGACCATCGACGACAGGGAACTCGTCGGCCAACAACCGACCAGCGACTGGCGCGACGAACATTGGGTTCTCGGCCATGGCTTGTTCGTCAACGCCCTCGTGCATGGCTATCGCAAAATCCTCGGCATGGACGCACGCGCCGAGGCCTTGCGGATCGACGCCAACCGCACCGACGGCCGCGGTTTCGTCACCGCCGGACAACCCACCTTTGCGCTGTGGTTCTACAAGGTGCTTCGCGACGAACGCTGCGATGTGTTAGGTAACAGCCTCGCCATCATCACCGGCCTGGCCGATCCCCAGAGGGCCCGCGAGATGATTTCCTGGATCGAGTCCCACTGCGCCGACATGCGTGCCAGCGGCGAACTCGCCCTGGATCTGCCGCCCTGCTTTCTTCCCTTCGTGCAACCCACCGAGCCGGACTGGCACGCCCGCTATGATATCTACAACCGCCCGGGCCACTACCACAACGGCGGCGTGTGGCCCTTCGTCTGCGGGTTCTACATCGCCGCCCTCGTCGCCGCCGACCAGCCGCAGATGGCCAGCGCCAAACTCGACGCCCTCACCGCACTGGTGAAACTCCCGCGCACCGGGCAACCCGCCGCCGAGGCCTTCGGCTTCAACGAATGGTGCCGCGCCCAGGACGGCCTCCCGGCAGGCGAGGATTGGCAAACATGGTCCGCCGCCATGTATCTCTACGCCGCCGCCTGTGTGGAGGCGGGCAAGCCGCTGTTCTTCCGAGAGTCTGCCTGAAACCTCCCGGTTAGAGCGACCAGTCCGCCACAGGCAGCGGGCAGAATGCCCGTGCCACGGTGGCCCGGGCATCCTGCCCGGAGCCTTTCCCCGCGAATCCTCACGATTTTCAAACAGCCTCTGGAGCCGCGGTTCACTGGAACACATACCGGCTCACCGCCAGCACATGGCACGCGCTGCCGCCTAACACAAACAGATGCCAGATCGCGTGGTTGAACGGCAAACGGTTCCACGCGTAGAAAACGATCCCGAACGAATAGGTGAAGCCACCGGCCACCAACCACCACACGCCGGCCATCGGCAAGCTGCGGACCAGCGGACCGAACGCGAACAGGATCAGCCAGCCCATCGCCAGATAGAGCGTGGTGGAAATCCAGTGGTCCCTTTTTCCCTGCCTCAGGGTCTTGATCAGCACGCCGACGATGGCGAGACACCAGACAGTTCCAAACAACCACCAGCCGGTGGCACCGCGCAGCGTGATCAACGTAATCGGCGTGTAGGAACCCGCGATGAGCAGATAGATGCAGGCATGGTCGAGCGCTTGGAAATGCGCCTTCCACCGCGCCGAGGTGAAAAAGTGATAGAGCGTGGAGGACACATACAGCAGGATCAGCGAGGTGCCGAAGACCACCGCCGAGACCACCTTCAACGGCTCGCCCGCCGACAGCACGAGCATCGTCACCAAGGCCGCGATGCTGAACACCACCCCCGCCGCATGAGTCACGAGACTCGCCACCTCTTCACGGTGGGAGTCGCACAACGGCGAGCGATGGGGAAGTTGCATCTTGCGGTGCTTGGTTTTCGCGCGGGAAGCGCCGCTTGTCCAGCCAACCGGGACCGCAAAATTCATTTCACAAGGTTGGAACCCGGAGTGGATTTTGCACGTAGTTTAACCCTTTAGTGTGTCTTCATCACGCACCGAAGACACCCTAAAGGGTTGGACTACTTACGAAGAGATCCGCCCCGCCGGTCAAAGCGCGCCGCGTGAACAAAGCCCTCATCCTCATCCTCATCCTCGGTGCCGGACTCGGCAATCGCCTGCGCCCGCTAACGGATCGCCTGCCGAAGCCGCTGGTGCAGTTGTTTCACGAACCAGTCCTGCTAGATGGCGACGGCGGCTTGAAAAACATCGCCGCCTGGATGGGCGGCGACTCGTTGTTAGTCCACAACGGCGACATCCTTTCGACGCTGCCGTTGGACAAACTCATCGCTGCGCAACGCACGCCATCACATGGCAAATCGCGCCCGGATATTGGAACCGTGATGGTCGTGCCGTGACGCCGGGGCATTCCAGCAGGCAGATTCAACGGCTTCGACATGTCACCCGCAGTCTCACCTCAAAAACCGGATCTTCCACCCCGCACACATGCTTGAAAAAATGCGCCGGGGCATTGAGCGCCTGTTTCTGCGTCGAGTAAGGTAGTCCTCATCCTCCGCCACCGACGTCAAAACCGTGTTGCCGTCGGCACCTGCATCACCTCATGCTCCGCCCCTGCGAACTTCGCGTATCGCGCCGCCCAAGCGCCGTAACACTGTTTGGTCCGCTCTGCCAACTGAGGTTGAGGTGTGAGGCGAACCCCGAAAATCGGGCCAAGGGGCTAAGCTTCATGAGGCCAGCATCCGTACCGACTTCGACGAGGCGGAGAAATTGATTAAAATCTGCGGCGTGACGCTACAAAGTCGGCGTGATATTTACCCCGCATGACCGTCGCCGAATACCGTCAGGCAATTGCCACGCTGCCATTCGGCAAGCGGCTCCCGGGCGCGGTCTATCTCCCCGATCCCGGCGACAATCCGCGCATCCCCTCGTTGCTCCGCATCACCGTTGCAGAGCTGCGCAGTCGCCTAGATGTGATTGCTGAATTCAATCTACTGAAATTCCATACCGCTTCGCCGAAGTCAGGTGGCACCAGCTCAGGCGAATCGCCTCATTCGCTTCGTCGTCGCTGAATTCCATCGCCTTGATCAAATAGCTCGGTGTGTAGCTGCTTGACGTGCCGGCGGAGCCGTTGGAAATCGCCACCAAGTCTTTGAGCGCCACGATCAGCGCCTCCAAGTCGATCCCCGAAAACCCGAGGTTCAGCACATGATCTATGGTTTCGTCCGCCCGGCCGTGGATGCGGGGAGAGAGATGAAAAAGCGGCGAGCGCGGCGTCCTTGACCTTGCGGCAATGCTTGCGGCGCTTCTCGTGATGCTTCATCGCCGTTTCTGCGGCCACGTCGCGCAGCGCGGCTTGGACGTTGAGCAGGGTGGAGAGCGGCGATTTGGACTCAGAACATGCGCTTAAAGGCATTGCCCTTTAGGGGGTCGTCTCCGTGTAAATGACGGGACATCAAAGCTCGCTCGGGTGAGTGCCACCACCACGCGAGGAAACTTCACACCCGCCTTGCCATGGGAAACTGGCGGCGTATGGTCGCCCCCGAGCCTGTCATGACGCCGTTTTTAAGGAAAATCCTGGGGATGAATTGGGTGCTCGTGCTGGTGATGTACGGGCTGTTGATTTTCGGCGTGTTCATGATCGAGAGCGCGGCGCGGCATTTGACCGTGCCGAAAGCGGTGCTCGAGCAGTATGGCAGCGCCGGGGCGTACTTTGCCGCCAAGCAGAAGTCGTTCATCCTCATCGGCAGCATCGGCTATTTCATGGCAGCCTTCGTCGATTACCGGTGGATCCGCTGGCTGGGGATCCCGTTCTATCTGGTGAGTCTGGGGCTGATGGTCGCGGCGATGGGTCAGAATGACGATGTCTATCAGCTAAGGCTACCAGGCGGGTTGGTGTTCCAGCCCGCACAACTCGGAATCGCGGCGGGAATCCTGTTGATTGCGTGGCTGGTCCAGGATTTGCCGAAGCTGCACCGCTGGTTCGGCGCGCCGTTCATCCGCATCGGGATCATCGGGGTGATCGCGGCGGTGCCGTTTCTCATGGTCATGAAAATGGGCGACATGGGTTCGGCGTTGGTGTGGATTCCCGTGGCGATCGTCGCGTTGCTCATCGGCGGCATCCCGTTCCGCTATCTTTCGTGCATGGCGCTGCTCGGTGTCGGCGCGCTGCCATTGTTGTATTTCATCGTACTGCCGCTGGTTTCCAAACGCGGACCGGAGCGGATCGACGTGTGGCTGCGGATGATGAACAACAAGGAGGTGGACATCCTCGGGGACGCCTATTCGCCCTATTATGTCTCGATGGCCGTGGGCAAAGCCGGCTGGAAGGGCGTGGGCTACAAGGCACCCAAGGAAAGCGGCTCGCTGCTGGCGAAGGGATTCGGTTCGAAAACCACGGCGCACAACGACTATATCTTCGGCGTGATCGGCGAGGAGCTGGGGTTCCGCGGCAGTCTCCTGCTTCTAACCGGCTTCGCGCTGTTGCTGATCCAAGGGCTGTTCATCGCGTTCTACAGCCGGGATCTCACCGGCAGGCTGTTAGCCTGTCTGGTGGTTGCGTTGTTTTTCGCCCACATCTTCGAAAGCATCGGGATGTGCGTATTGATCATGCCGGTCACCGGCATTCCGCTGCCGTTGATCAGCTACTCGGGCACGTTCGTGGTGATCTGCATGTTCCTGCTAGGACTGGTGCAGAGCGTGTGGATCCACCGGCATTGGAGACCGGAAATCCAGGTGAAACAGGCGGATGCGTGAGGACAGTTCAAGGAGCGGCGGAACGTGTCCGCCGATGACCATGAATCGCCAATAGGGAGAGCAAACCGCCCTTCATTGTCCACCCATGAGCAGGGGATTCGGAGATCGCCACTCCTTGGCATTGGCGCGAAAGCGCCGGTGTCGCCGCTTCGCTCTGCCACCGCACTCCAAGAAACGACCGTCGTGCGAATAAGGTGTTAGAATGGAAGAGAGCTTCGCGCGGAGCTTTGGCATCGACGCTCATAGAACGACGTTACAAGGCTTTCATTGGCATCGACGCATGACGCTTCTTGGACTTTTCATGCGGGTTGCCGGCCTTGGAATTCGGCGAGGTATTCCTTGATGACGAGGGAATTGATGAAGCGGCAGCCCTCTGCGGTGAGCGGGAGCTGGTGCCTAAGCCTTCCCACCGGTGAAGAGACAGTATGAAAACCGAACTCTCGGGCTGCGAAGCATCCACGGTTTCCGCAGTGTCGTGCATTCCACCATAGGGAGCATGGACGTCTCCACGCCCTATTTGGACCTTATCTCCCGCCCTTCTTCACCCAGGAATCCCGCAGCGCGACGGTGCGGTTGAAGACTGGCTTCACGCCGGGCTGGTGGTCGATGGCGTCGGCAATGAAGTAGCCGGTGCGCTCGAACTGGCAGGAGAATCCGCCGTCCGCAGCGGCGAGCGTGGGCTCGACCTTGGCAGTTAGAGTTTTCAGGGAATCCGGATTGATGACGGTTAGGAAGCCGCCTTCTGCGGCGTCCGGGTCTTCGACGGTGAAGAGGCGGTCGTAGATGCGGACCTCGGCATCGACACCGGTGGCGACATCGACCCAGTGGATGGCGGCCTTGCACTCGATGCCTGGAGGAGAATCGGCGCCGATGGTGTTAGGCAAAATTTCCGCGCGGATGAGGGTGATGATTCCATCGGCATCTTTCTCGAAACCGGTGCAGCGGATGATGTGGCCGCCTTTGAGCCGGACGTGGCGGTCCGGGCCGAGGCGATGGAATTTCTTCTCGGGGACTTCCATGAAGTCCTCGCGCTCGATCCAGACTTCGCTGGAGATCGGGATGTCGCGGTTGCCGGCTTCCGGGTTCTGCGGGTGATTGGCAACCTCGACGGTGGCGTGGGGTTCGGCGGACCAGTTTTCGAGCACGACTTTCACCGGGTCGAGCACGGCCATCCGGCGCGGGGCGGAGGCGTTGAGGAAATCCCTAACATCGAACTCCAACAGCGCAACATCGGTGGTGCCGCTGAACTTGGTGATGCCGACGCGTTTGCAGAAATGCACCACGGCTTCCGGCGGATAGCCGCGGCGGCGGAGACCGGAAATGGTGGGCAGGCGAGGATCGTTCCAGCCGCCAACGTGGCCTTCCTGCACAAGTTGGAGCAGCTTGCGCTTGCTCATCACCGTGTATGTTAGACCGAGGCGGGCGAACTCGATCTGGCGCGGCTTGGACGGCACCGGGCAGTTGTCGATGAACCAATCGTAAAGCGGGCGGTGGTTCTCGAACTCCAGGGTGCAGAGCGAGTGGGTGATGTGTTCGAGCGCGTCTTCGAGCGGATGCGCGAAATCGTAGAGCGGATAGATGCACCAGTCGCTGCCGGTGTTGTGATGCGCGGCGTGCATGATCCGATAGAGCACCGGGTCGCGCAGGTTCATGTTCGGCGAGGCAAGGTCGATCTTGGCGCGGAGCACGCAATCGCCTTCCTTGAACCCGCCGGCTTTCATGCGGGCGAAGAAGTCGAGGCTTTCCTCGACGGGCCGGTCGCGGAACGGCGAGGGCGTGCCGGGCGTGGTTAGATTTCCCCGGTTGGCGCGCATTTCCTCGGCGGATTGTTGTTCGACGTAGGCCTTGCCCTCCTTGATGAGGTGGACGGCGCAGTCGTGAAAGAACGTGAAGTAATCGCTGGCGAAATAGAGGTCGCGGCCCCAGTCGAAGCCGAGCCATTTGACGTCGGCCTTGATGCTCTCGACGTATTCGGACTCTTCCTTTTCCGGGTTGGTGTCGTCGAAGCGGAGATGGCACTTGGCCCCGGTGGCGGCGTTTTCCGCAGCGATGCCGAAGTTCAGGCAGATCGCCTTGGCGTGGCCGATGTGGAGGTAGCCGTTAGGCTCCGGTGGGAAGCGGGTGATGGTGGTGGCGTGTTTGCCGGAGGCGAGGTCACCGGCGATGATCTCGCGGATGAAGTCGAGCTTGGGAGCGATGGGATCGGACATGGAGAATGAAGAATATCGGACGGATCCGACGGATCGGTCGAATGTTAAAGGGCGAGTTCCACCAGCAAAGCTTGGTTCAAACGGATCCCGGCCTCGAAGTTTTCCACCGGGAAATTCTCGTTAGGCGCGTGGATCTGCGCGTCGGATAGAGCGAGGCCTAGCAGCAGGGTGTCGGCACCGAGGATGTCGCGGAACGTTTGCACGATGGGGATGCTACCGCCCTCGCGGATCAGGACGGGGTCCGCGTTGAAGGACGCACGCAGCGCGGCTTGCGCGGCGAGACCGAATTTCGAGTTGGGATCGGTAACGTAAGGTTTGCCATCGTGGCCGACGCGGACCTCGGCTTCGACGCCGGGCGGGCAATGCCACTCGATGTGGCTTTTGATTTTCTCCATGATGTCCTTCGGGCTTTGGTCGGGCACCAGGCGGAACGAGAGTTTGGCGAATGCCTCGGCGGGAAGAACTGTCTTCGAGCCCTCGCCCTGATAGCCACCGCCGATGCCATTGACCTCGGCGGTCGGCCGCGCCCAAGTGCGCTCGGCGGAGGAATAGCCGGGCTCGCCGAACAAGCCGGGCGAGCCGGTGACGGCGAGGAAATCCGCATCGCTCACGCCGGGAAGCGTCGCCCACATTTCATGCTCCCACACTTCGAGCGGGCGGACTTGATCGTAGAACCCCTCGACCGCGACCCGGCCGTCGAGCGCGTGGAGGCTGGCAATCAGCCGCGCCATCGCCGCCGCCGGATTGGCCACCGCCCCGCCGAACAGGCCGGAGTGGAGATCGCCTTTCGGGCCGCGCAGGATCACATCGCAACAAGCGATGCCGCGCAGGCCATAGCCCAATGTCGGCACGCCCGGGGCGACCATCCCGGTGTCGGAAATGGCGATGACATCGCACCTCAGTTCGTCGCAATGATGGAGCAGGAACGAGGCCAGGCTGGGGCTGCCGATTTCCTCCTCGCCTTCAAACAGGAAAATCAAATTCACCGGCAGCCCTTGGTTTTGGCGCAGGGTTTGCTCCACGCCTAACACATGCGCCAGCATCTGGCCCTTGTTGTCGGCGGCACCGCGGGCCCAGATTTTGTGATCTCGGATGACCGGCTCGAATGGAGGACTTGTCCACAAGGCCAGCGGATCGACCGGCTGCACGTCGTAGTGACCGTAGATGAGCACCGTGCGGCGGCCGGCGACGTGCTCGTTCCTCGCGAGAACCACGGGATGCTTGGGCGTTTCGTGAAGTTCCGCAGCCAAGCCCATTGCCGTGAGTTTGGCCATCAACCATCCCGCGCAGGCCCGGACATCGTCGGCATGGCTGGAGTCGGTGGAAATGCTGGGGAAGCGGAGGAACGAAAACAGATTCTCGAGTTCGGGGGTCACGCCGGCAATGCTTGTCGCCAGATCGTCCGCCTCGCAAGGCGAATTCGCCGAAATCCACTGGCCCTCAATGGCCGCTCGATATCGGGCTTGGACAGCGAATCAATGCCTGCTTGGCTGACCCAGCGCATGTCACCGCGATTCCTGACCCATCTGCGGATTTCCCGCACGCTCCTTACCGGCCTGGCGCTGGCTGGCACGCTGGCACTAACAGCCATGGCCGCGCCGGGCGCCGACTTCATGGAAGGCGAGGTCATCGTCACCTATCGCCACCACGTCCTGCCCGCCACCGCCAAGGCAGCGGCCGGCCGCCACGCCGCAAAAATGACCCGCCATTTCGCCTGGCTCTCGGATCACCGGAAGCAAGTGATCGGTCTCGTTAGTTCCAAAACCAAGACCACTGCGGCCCTCATCGCCGAGTTGGGAAACGACCCCGATGTCCTCGTCGCCGAGCCAAACCACCTCCGCCGCGTCTCGTCGCTGCAACCGAACGACCCGTTCTTTAACAATCTTTGGGCCTTGAAAAACTCCGGCCAAACCGTCAACGCCACCACCGGCACCACTGGCGACGACATCCATTTCGCCGCTGCCTGGAACCTTGCCCGCCCGTCTAACACCGAGATCGTCGTCGCCGTGATGGACACCGGCCTCGACACCACCCACCCCGACATCGCCGCCAATCTCTGGACCAACCCGGGTGAAGCGCCCGGCAACAACCTCGACGACGACGGCAACGGCCGCATCAACGATCTTCATGGTTTCAACTTCGTGGGAAATGACGCCAACGTCGCCGACTCCGGCGACCATGGCACCCACGTCTCCGGCACCATCGCCGCCACCGGCAACAACTCGCTCGGCGTCATCGGCGCGGATTTCAAAGCCCGCATCATGTCCCTCAAAGTCTCCAGCAACGGCATCAACATCTCCACCTCCGCAGTCATCGCCGCGCTCGAATACGCCGCCATGATGAAATCTAACGGTGTTAACATCGTCGCGATCAACGCCTCATTCGGCGGCCCATCATCCAGCAGCGCGGAATCCGCCGCGATCACTGCCGCCGGAAATGTCGGCATCGTCTTCTGCGCCGCCGCCGGCAATGACACGACCAACAACGACCTCACCCCCACCTATCCCGCCAACTACCGGTTGTCTAACATGATCGTCGTCGCCGCTAGCACCCAGAGCGACACCCTCGCCGGCTTCTCGAATCGCGGTGCCACCACCGTCGATCTCGCAGCGCCCGGCACTAACATTTTCTCGCTCAAACCGACATGGCTCCCCGCCACCACCGCCTCGGTCACGGTCGGTGCCGCCGTTTTTGCCGCCCAAGGCTTGAACTTCGCGGGAATCACCCCCGCCATCACCGCCACCTTGATCAACTGCGGCACGGGAAATTCCGCCGCCGAATTTCCCGTCGGCGTCCACCACAACATCGCCCTGATCCAGCGCGGCACCCAGACCTTCGCCACCAAGCTCACCAACGCCATCAACGCCGGTGCCGTCGGCGCGATCATCTACAACAACATCGCCGGCGCGTTTAGCGGCACCCTCGGCGCTTCCGCCGCCTGGATCCCCGCCGTCTCCGCCTCCCAGGCCGACGGTGCGAGCCTGCTCGCGCTGGCCAACTCACCCGTCACTCTAACCAACTCGGTGCCCGCCGGCAATATCTATAAATTCCTCGACGGCACCTCGATGGCCACCCCGCAGGTCGCCGCCGCCGTCGCCTTCTGCGCGCGGAGTTTCCCCGCCGAGACCGCCGCCCAGCGGGTCGCGCGGGTCATCAACCACACCTCCCCCGTCGCCGCCTTGAGCGGCTTGGTCAAATCCGGCGGTCGCTTGAACCTGTTGAAAATCATCGACACCAACGCCAACGAACTGCCCGACTGGTGGGAAACCGACCATTTCACCACCCTCGGCGTGAATCCCGCCGCCGACCCCGATGGCGACGGCATGAGCAACCTCCAGGAATTCCTCGCCGGCACCGCCCCCACCAACCCCGCCAGCCGCCTCGCCATCACCCAAGCCGAACTCCTCCCCACCAGCGATTTCACCCTCGCCTTCCCCAGCGTCACCGGCATCACCTACCGCCTCGAAATTAGCGACAGCCTCGCGCCCAACTCATGGACCACCCTCGGCCCCGACCTCACCGGCACCGGCGGCATCCTGCAAACCACTGATGCCACCGCCCCCAAGCCCGTGAAACGCTTCTATCGAGTGAGGGTGATCCCGTAGCCGCAGTCCAAGGTGGCCCTGCCGGGGATATTGTTGCCAACCAACTGATAGAACGGATGATTGAATTCCTTGCTCGCCCCCGGCGCATGCGGCTGGCAATCTCTGCCGCGAACACCATGGCCACACCAAATTACCAATTCGAAAAACGCCGCCGCGAGTTAGAGAAAAAAGCCAAGAAGGAGGAGAAGCGCCGGCACAAACTGGAAGCCAGCAACACTCCGGCCCAGGACACTGCCGCAGAACCGGCGGAACCCGCCGGCGACAACCCGCCACAGCTCGACGCTCCCGCGACCTGAGCCGACCCGCGCGCCCGCCCGCCCCCTATCAGTCGATGATCCGCCGCATCGGGATCATGCTGGAGTATTCAAAGCCCTGCTTTTTAAAGAACTCCTGCGACTCGGCGCTGATCCGGTCGGTGAGCAGGGTGATCCGTTTGAACTCCTTCTTCCGCGCGAACTCCGCGACGTAATCGATCAGCATCGTGCCATAGCCTTGGCCGCGGTGGTCCGGGTGGATCACCACATCCTCCATCAGAATCACGAAGCCGCCGCAGGCCGTGGAAATGGTAAACAGCAGGTTCACCATGCCGAAAATCTGGTCATGGTTACGCACCACGAAGATCCGGCCGCGGTTGGGCTGCTCGAGGATCAACTGCAAGCCGTGCTCCTGCACCGCGCAGTCCGGCGTGAAATCTCCCGATAGCGCGAACAGATTCATCAACAGTTCGGTTAGCGCGGGCAAATCCTCGATCGTCGCGGGTTCCACGCGTGGACGATCATCTTGAAGACCGATAGTTGCCGACTTGGAATCCGATTTCACGCCGCAACCTTGGCATGAATTTGGGATCGGGAAACCAAATTTTCAAGCGGCCTTAGATTTCTTTTTCGGTTGCAGGAAATCCCAACAAATCCGGGCGGTTGGTTCGCGTCCGGGCCAGCGCCTGCGCCTCTTTCCACGCGGAAATCTTCCCGTGGTGCCCGGAAATCAGGACTTCCGGCACCGTCAGTCCGCGGAACTCGATCGGCCGGGTGTAAGCCGGCGCCTCCAGCCGGTTGGGATCGCAAAACGACTCGTCCACCGGCGAGCGCTCGTCGCCCAGCGCCCCGGGCAGCAGCCGGATCACCGCATCGCACAGCACCGCCGCCGCCAGCGCACCGTTGGTTAGAATGTAGTCGCCGATGGAAATTTCCTCGTCCACCAGCGCCTCGATCACCCGCTGGTCCACGCCCTCGTAGTGACCGCAGAGGATCAGCAAATGCTCCGCCGCCGCGAGTTCCCGCGCCACCGCCTGCTTGAACGGCTTGCCCTGCGGCGTCATCAGGATCACC
>JANOZJ010000161.1:0-2569 GCA_031429315.1 Akkermansiaceae bacterium | reverse complement strand
CAAGAACCTCAACCGCTTGTTAGCGTGGGGCCATGCCCGCGCCATCGAATCCCTCGCGGCTGCCAGGCCGGACTGCCCCCGCACGCTCAGCGACCAGTTCGCCCGCCCCGAAGTGCTCCAGCGGGCGCTCAAGGAAAAAGGTCTAACCCTCCAGCTCGAGCAACGCACCAAAGGCGAATCCGACACCGCCGTCGCCGCCGCCTCGATCCTCGCCCGCGAGCGCTTCATCGACTGGATCGACAAAACCTCGGCCGCTGGCGGCATCAAGCTGCCGCTCGGCGCATCGGACGCGGTCATTCAGGCCGCCCGCGAACTTGTCGTTAGGGATGGCTCCGACGTCCTCGGAAAAGTCGCCAAACTCCATTTCAAAACCACCCACGCAGTCCTCGGAACATCACCGCCGGACACCGGCGGTTAGGCTCTCAGAGCGAGGCAACTCCGGGGGAATTCGCCCATTCCGAGTCCGCTTCGGGTTCTGACAAGAGAGCCGCATGGATTAAAACGATTTTTGGCGGGACAAACCCGGGCTTGTCATGCTTTGATCTGCGCACTTCGTTAATTCTCAATACTTCCCTACCTCCCCATGGCAACCATTACCAAACGCGAACTCGTCATCAAGATCACCGATCAGCTCGGCTTGAAAGGTCACGAAATCACCCAACAAGACGTGCTTGAAGTCGTCCAAACCCTGATTGATGAAATCACCGACTCGCTCGCCCACGGCGACACAGTGGTCATGCGCAACTTCGGGGCCTTCCAGGTCCGCGAGATGAAAGCGAAGGTCGGCCGCAACCCGAAGGATCCCGCCAAGGACGTGCCAATCCCCGCCCGCGCCGCCGTGAAATTTAAGCCCGGCAAGGAGATGAAGGAAAAAGTCGCCACCACCCTGCAGGTCATTCGCGAGCGCAAGTCGTGAACTTGCGCGTCTTGAAAAACCCACCGCTCCGCCTCGCCGCTATTTGCAGCGTGGCGGCTTTCGTCTTCACCTCGTGCGTCTCCCGGCCCGGCGGCCACTGCGGCTATCAGACCCGCGCCTACACCGTGCGCGGCCAGCACTATCAGCCGATGGGCGTCGATGCGGCGCTCGATTTCACCGAAACCGGCGGCTGCTCGTGGTACAACGAATCGTCATGGCTCGGCCTCAAGCGCGGCACCACCTCGCTCGGCGAAAAGGTCATGCCATGGCATCTAACCGGAGCACACAAGACGCTTCCCCTCCCCTGCCTCGTCAAGGTCACCAACCTGAAAAACGGCAGATCCCTCAAAGTCCGCATCAACGACCGCGGCCCGTTCATCGCCGGTCGCATCCTCGACATCACCCCTCGCGCCGCCAAAAAACTCGGCTTCTACGACCAAGGCATCACCACCACGCGGATCGAGGTGCTCTCCGTCGGCGACGGCTCCGACAAGCGCAAGAAGCGCGGCTGGTTCTTCTAACCGGACCGCGGAATTCATTTATCCACCACATCCATGAAACACATCCTAACACTCGCCGCCTCCCTCTCGCTCGTCTCCTGCGCCACCATCGCCCCGCCCGCCGCCAGCGGCTCGGTGGATCACGTCGTCCTGATGTGGCAGAAGCGCCCGGGAAATGCCGCCGACCGCCAAGCGCTGCTCGCCGCCTGCTCCGACCTCCGCGTCATCCCCGGCATCAAGTCCCTCGACGCCGGCACCGCCCTCGCCAGCGATCGACCCGTCGTCGATGACTCATTCGACGTCGGCCTAACAGTGCATTTCGATTCCGCACAGTCGCTCCACGCCTACGAGGCCGACCCGGGTCATTTGAAGAAGGTCAACGAAGTCCTCAAGCCACTGACGAAGAAGATCGTGGTTTACGACATCGTGCGGTGAAAGGTTTCCAAGCTTGAACAACCCGGACATCCGCCCGCAGACTCCGCCCGCTCCCCGCGAGCGCTCTCCTTATGTCCAACTCTCCTGAAATTCGCGTGTTCGCCCCCGCCACGGTGGCCAACGTCGCCTGCGGTTATGACGTCCTCGGTTTCGCCATCGATGCTCCCGGCGATGAAATCGTTGTCCGCCACTGCGACAAACCCGGCCTGCACATCACGAAAATCACCGGCGACAACGGCAAGCTCCCGAAAAACCCCGCGCAAAACTGCGCCGGCGTCGCAGCCCTCGATTTGCTCAAGCACCTCGGCATGACCGACCGCGGGATCGAGATGGAGATCCATAAGAAAATGCCCTTTGGCTCCGGTCTTGGGTCATCCTCCGCCTCATCGGTCGCCGGTGCCTTCGCCGTCAACAAACTGATAGGCGATCCGCTCAGCAAGAAACAGCTCCTGCCCTTCGCCATGGCCGGAGAAGCCTCGGCCGACGGTGCTTGGCACGCCGACAACGTCGCGCCCTGCCTGTTCGGCGGCATCGTCTTCATCCGCTCCAACGACGAGCTCGACTTCGCCCAAATCCCCGCGCCGAAGAATCTGTGGGCCGCCGTCGTCCACCCGGATATCGAAATCCTAACCAAGGTCGCCCGCGAGATCCTGCCCAAGGAAATCCCGTTGGAAAACGCCACCCAACAAATCGGCAACCTCGGCGGCCTGCTCTGCGG
>JANOZJ010000160.1:0-2188 GCA_031429315.1 Akkermansiaceae bacterium | reverse complement strand
AATCAGGTCGAAGCCGATGGTGCGCTTGATCTGGTCGATTTCGATTTCCGGGAAAATGGATTGGTCACTGACGCCACAGGCGTAGTTGCCACGGCCGTCGAACGACTTCGAGGAAATCCCGCGGAAGTCGCGGATGTTCGGCGCGGTGACGTTGATGAACCGGTGCATGAATTCCCACATGCGGGCACCACGGAGAGTGACGCGGGCGCCGAGGGCTTCACCTTCACGGAGCTTGAAGTTGGCGACGGCCTTCTTCGAGAATGTGATGGAAGGGCGTTGGCCGGTGATTTTCTGGATCTCGTTGACGGCGTCATCGACGGCGACTTTGCGGTCCGGGGACTTGCCCATGCAGGAAGTGACCACGATCTTTTCAAGACGTGGAACTTGATGACCATTGGTATATCCGAGGCTCTTCATGAGAGTCGGGACGACCTTGTCCTTGTAGTGTTGTTGTAGTGCTGGTGTGCTCATGTTTTTGCGGGTCAGCGCTGATTGCTCAGGCGCTTAAGCGCGGGCGGAGGCTTGCGCCTCAGCCCACTTTTTTGACGTTGGAGATATGGACGGGGCCGTCGATGGTCTTGAGACCACCGGAGTCGCCTTCAGTGGCTTTGACGGCCTTGATGATCGGGCGGCCACCTTCGACGGTGACTTTGCCCTTGGCGGCGTTCACCAGGAGCACGGTGCCGCGCTTGCCTTTATGATTGCCTGCGATGATTTCGACTTGATCGCCTTTTTTGACGTGGGTCTTGATGCGGCTCATGGGAATAAAATGGTAAATGTTAGTTCTTCAGAGAACTTCGGGTGCGAGAGAAACGATCTTCATGAACGCGCGCTCACGAAGTTCACGGGCCACAGGTCCGAAGATGCGGGTGCCGCGAGGGTTGTTGTCCTTGTCGATGATGACAACGGCGTTGGAATCGAAGCGGAGGATCGAGCCGTCGGCGCGGCGGATCGGATAAGCGGTGCGAACGACCACGGCCTTTACGACGCTGCCCTTTTTGACGGCGGCGGTCGGAATGGAGTCGCGGATGTGGCAGGTGATCACGTCACCGATGCAAGCGGTGCGGCTGCGTTTGCCGAGCACGCCGATCATTTTTGCGCTGCGCGCGCCGGTATTATCGGCGACGACGAGCATGGTTTCCATCTGAATCATGACTTGAAGAAATTTGAGATTTGAAATTTGAAATTTGAAATGGGCGAAGCCCGATCAATGCGAGATGACTTCGGCAAGGGTCCAGCACTTGAGTTTCGAAAGCGGCCGGGTCTCGACAATGCGGACGCGGTCACCGATCTGGCCCTGGTTGTTCTCGTCGTGGACGTAGTACTTCTTGGACCGTTTGACGATTTTGTTGAATTTCGGATGGGGAACGCGGGCCACGTGCTCGACGACGAGGGTCTTGTCCATTTTGTTGGAAATGACCACGCCAACGCGGGTTTTACGAAGGTGGACTTGTGCGTCCGAAGGTTGGACTGATGCGTCCGAAGGAGTCTCGCTCATAATAAGAATAGGTTGAATCTAGGATTAGGCGAGCGACTTGGCGGTGACCGCAGTGAGCACTTGCGCAGTTTCGCGGCGCACTTGGCGGATGCGGGCGGGGTTTTCCAAAGTGCCGGTGGCACGTTGGAGACGGAGGTTGAGAGCTTCGTGCTTGAGTTCCTTGAGACGGACTTGGAGTTCGTCGGCGGAGAGTTCGTTGGTCGATTTGACTTTGGAAGCTTTGGCTTTAGTGGCGGCCATAATTCAGTGAGATATGGAATTGGGATGGATCGGACGGATCAAGCGTGCGGATTGCGGGCGACAAGGCGGGTGCGGATGCCGAGTTTATACGAAGCGAGACGCATGGCCTCTTTCGCAGCGGACTCAGGAACACCGCCGATTTCGAAAAGCATGTTGCCCGGACGGATGACTGCCACCCAACCTTCGACAGCGCCTTTACCTTTACCCATCCGTGTTTCAGGAGGACGCGAGGTGATGGACTTGTGTGGGAAAATCCGGATCCAGACTTTTCCTTTCCGCTTGAGGGAGCGGTTGATCGCGATCCGGCAGGCTTCGATCTGGCGGTTGGTCATCCATCCGCGGTCGAGGGTTTGCAGACCGAAGTCACCGAAGGCGACGGTGGTTCCGCGCTGGGCATTGCCAGCTCGGCTTCCGCGGTGGCTCTTGCGGAACTTGGTTCGTTTGGGCATC
>JANOZJ010000159.1:0-8965 GCA_031429315.1 Akkermansiaceae bacterium | reverse complement strand
CCAGCTCCGGGAGCAGGCGGTCCACGGTGGTGATTTCCACGAGCCGCCGGAGTTGTCGGCGAGGGCTGAGCCGCAGGCAAACGGAAGTGATGATGCCGAAACAGCCGTAGCCACCGATCGCCAGACGGAACAGTTCGGCCTCCTCGCTGCGGCTGCAACGGAGGATTTCACCGCGGGCATTGACGAGGGTGAACGCCTCGACGTCGTCGATGATCGGGCGCATTTGCAAGCCGCGGCCGTGGACGTTGGCCGCGAGCGAGCCACCCAAAGTCAGATCGTCCGCACCGGTTTGCTTCTGGCGGATCGTCCAAATGATCTCGGCTCCGGCCTGCTGGGATTGAATGGCTTCCACAAGTTCGCGCCATTTCACGCCAGCCCCGAGTTCGATGTCGCCGAGGGGATCGACCTCGCCGATGTGAACCAGCCGGGAGCAGTCGATCAGCATGGTTCCTTCTCCAAACTGCTGACCGCCCATCGCATGGCGAGCTCCGCAGATCGAGATGGCCCCGTTGTTGGCCGCCGTTTCACGAACGAGCCGTGCCACCTCTGCGGTAGATTCCGGGCAGACGACTTCCGCGACCCGCGTCGGGTTCAGCTTCGAGTGGATGTCATTGCAGAAAATGCCTTCGGTCATCGGACGGTTGGGGAACAGCAACACAGGCATTCGCCCCGGGCGAGCGCGATGTGGCCGAGCTCGCGGGGTGTGAGGATTTCGGCACGCAGTTCGCGGTCACCCGCGACGACTCCGGCGTGCAGGCCATTTTCCTCAAGCCAGGCGGGCAGGGAGTCCCGGGAAATTCCCCACAGGAAGGGTTCCCGGCGGGTCTTGAGCCACCACGCGACGAGCGGGTTTTCGCCCCGGAAGGAAATCGAGCCGTCGGCGGCCTGCTCCATGAAGGTAAAAATCACCTGCCCGGCGGGACCGGCGAGAACGGCGGAATTTTGCAGCATCGCGGCCACCCGGTCGGCGGTAAGATACATCGCGAGACCTTCCGCGATGACGATGCTAGACTCCATTCGGGAGAATTCGGGACATGCGGCGAGAGATTCGTGGGCCAGATCCACCGGGTGGAATTCGAGATTCGGGGCGGGATCCAGCCCGCGCCGCTTCGCCGCCTGCGTCGCCGGGTGATCGTATTCAAAGAACCGGACGTGGGGGAATTCCTGACTCAGTCGTGCCGCCAAGGTGTCGAATCCCGCACCCAGCACGACGACTTGCCGGATTCCGCCGGCCAATGCGGCGCGCACCTGGCGCTCGATCCAGCGTTTCCGCGCGAGATAGTGGGCGACGATTCCCGCCACCATGAAGTGTTCCAGGCAGAAGGCCGCCCGGCGCGCCTAGTCGTTTTTCAGGACGAAGTCAAACCAGGGCGCAGGCCCCGACCGTTTGAGAGTCCGCGAGAGCATTTCCGCCTCACCCGGTGAGAGCAGGCGGCACAACCGCGGATCCTTTGAAGCGAGGAGAATACTGCGTGCCACGAGCAGGGAAGTTTCGCTTGAAGAATCGGCGCGCATGAGAATCGGATAGGCCAACGAGTCGCGATTCCGTGCCACGCGTCAATGACCATGTGGATGGGCACCTTGGCCACGCGGACAGAAGTGTTGGCCCTCCTTACCCTTGCATGACCGGACGGACTCCCTAAGCTCGCGCGCCAGTGGCCGACGAAACCCTCAACCTCCAACGGAATTCCTCGTGGTCGCGCACCCTCGTGCGGGTGACCTTGATCTGCCTGGGCTGCATCGTCATCCTGCTGCCGGCGTGGTTGCCTAACCGTCCGTCCGTGCCGATCAAGAGCGGCACCGTCGAATTCCTGCAAGCGGCTCTGCTCGCCGCTTCCGCCGCGGTGATGCTCGGCGCATCCCCGCACGCCGGGCGCTACCGGCCGGTCTGCCTGGTGCTGGCGCTGCTCCTGATCGCCGCGTTCGTCGGGGAGATCGAGGACTTCATATCCGGCTTCCTCGGCCTGAAATTTTCGTTCTCCTGGGTGATCGGAGTCATTTTGTTAGCCGCGCTGGTCACCGCCCTCCGCCGCCGGCGGGTCGTGTTGCATTTCGTTTCCACCTTGGGAAATCACGCCGGCACCGGCTTGATTGGTGCCGCATTATTGATCCTGTATGTTTTCAACAAACTCTTCGGCAGCTCGAAGTTCTGGAAGGCCTCGCTCGGCTCCGCGTTGTCGCCCGAGGTTCCTAGAATTTGCAAAAGCTACCTCGAGTTGTTCGGCTGCTATCTTGTTTTCGTTGGCATCGTCGGACTTTCCATCACCCTGGCAAGACGCCGGGAACCCTGAGCCATGTTCCAAATCGTCCTCATCGAGCCCGAGATCCCGCACAACGCCGGGGCTGCCGGGCGGCTCGCGCTAGCAACCGGCTCGACCCTACACCTGATAGAGCCACTGGGGTTTTCGCTGGAGGACAAATACGTCCGCCGCACCGGCCTCGATTACTGGCAGGATGTGAAATTGCAGGTCTGGAAATCCTTCGATGATCTCCGCGCCACCGCCGGTCCCGACGCGCGATTCTGGTATCTCAGCACCAAGGCCACCTCGTCGCCGTGGCAGGCGGAATTCCTACCCGGCGACTACCTCGTCTTCGGTCGCGAAAGCGCAGGCCTGCCGGAAAATCTAATCGAGGCGGCCGGCGACCACGCGCTGCGGATTCCGATGGTGCCCGGCAGCACCCGCAGTCTGAACCTGGCGACGGCCATCGCCATCGTCCTGTACGAGGCAGCGCGCCAGCAGGATCCGGCGTGGTGATTTCAATGCCATCAACGACAACGCTTCGATCCGCGATTTGTTCAAGAGCCCCAGGTGGGGGTCCAATTTCATGCTCGGCGCGGTAACCCTCCTGATTCCGCCGGTCACGCCTTGTCCTTGACGTCGCGCAGCGCCTTTTTCACGGCGCGTTCGAAGTCCTCGTCGTGCGGGTTGCCATTGAAAACGAGCTTGCCGGTCACATCGAACACACAGACGTGCGGAATGCCGCCAGTGCTTCCCGGAGCCGAGCCGCCGGACATCACCGGATACTCGACGCGGGCGGACTTCAGGATTTTGAGGATGGCTTCCTTCGGACTCTGCTGGCGCTCCAGACCGACGACGACGAGGCCCTTTTTCTCACCGGACTTCGCCATCTTCGCCAGGTCTGGCAAACTCGCGATGCACGGCGGGCAGTTCACGCCCCATTCTTCCACCACTACCACTTTGCCGGCGAGGTCTTCGACTTTGAATGGAGCATCGTTGACCACTTCGCCCCATTTCACATCGGAAAGTGAAGCCACCGGTAACACCGCCGCCTCCTTCTTTTCCCTGGCGATGGCGATAACGGGCAAAAAGGCAATTCCGAGCAGGCAGGCGATGGTTTTCATGATGGATTGAGTAGGGGATGAAATACGTACGAAGAGCTTCCCGATTTCCGGGTTCACCGCGCATCGAAGACGATGCGGAAGCCGAGGTCCGCGCGGCGGAGATTGCGGTCGGGAGTCCACTCGCGGGTGAGGGCGTTGCTGCCAGGTTTCAGATAGGAGCCGCCGATGATGACCCAGAGTTTTTCGCCGAGCGGGTTGGCGGGGTTGGCAGCGGGTTGGGCGGTCCATTCGCAGACGGAGCCGGCCATGCCGATGAGGCCGGCCGGGGTGCGGTCGGTGGCTTGGGTGGTGACGGGTGCCCAGGGGCCGGGCTGGAGCGCGGCGGGAACTTTGACCTCCACGCTGAGCGCGGCGAACCATTCTTCCTGGCTCGGCAGGCGGGCTTTTTTCCACTCGGCGTAAGCGGCGGCGTCCCACCAATCGACGCCGACGACCGGCGAGTCGAGGGTGACCGGTTGGTTCTGCCAGACGCAGTTGGATTTGGCGGCGGCGAGAAGGGCGGGCCAATCGGCCGGGTCGTGGGACAGTTTGTCGGCTGATTGGTTCGCGGGATCGAAGGTTTTTTCGCGCTGGTCCTTGGCCAGCACGCGGAGGGTTTCGAGGAATTCGGCGTATTGGCCGATGGTGATCTCGTGCGCGGAGATCCGGAAGGCAGGAAAATTTTCGTCAAGCCCATCGGGCGTGGGATGCTTGCCGGCGGCGATGGTGACCGCCTCCGGCAAGGCGGCGCGCGGTGGTGCCGAGGGAACCGGCGGTCGCACTTTGACGGCGACGATGATGATGCCTAGCAGAACGGCCGCGGTGGCGAGGGCGATGAGCGCGACGGGTTGTTTTTTCGCCGCGCGGGAGCCAGCTTTGGTGGGCGAGAGTACGGACAGCGGTTCGGCGAGTTGGTGCTCGATCTGGATGCAAAAATCGCGGGTCTGGCCCCAGGTGATCGGTGCCTTGATGCCCTCGCCGCGCATCCAGCCGAGCAGGGTCAGGACGCGGGTGGCTCCAAGTTGGCCGTCGGCGACGAGCGGGACGAGGGCATAGCCGAAGTGGACGATGTCGCGCACGGACTGGTCCGGCGTACGGGGACCGGCGATGGCGAGATTTCTCAAACGGATGACGCCGTGCGTGTCCAGAAAGATGTCCTGGAGATCCATGGGTGAGGTGGATTGGCCGAGAACTTCGTGTTGGAGGTGGGCTTCGGCGACCCGCTGCAGCAAATGGGCGACGCGTCCGGGAGGGAAGGGTTCGCCAGCGTGCGCGCGCTGGGCGAGAGTGACCCCGGGGAGGAGTTCGTGGGCATAATAACACAGCCCGGGCGCGGCGACGGCTTCATAGACGGAGCCGATCAGCGGATGATCGACGGCGGCCTTGGCGCGAACATCGGCGAGGAAGGCCTCGCGATTGGCCGCTTGGTCGTCGCGGAGTTCATCGACCAGAACGAGGCGTGACACGGAGACTTGTTCCGCAAGCCAAGTCGTGGAGAGGGGAGTTTCAACGAGCAGTTCCTTGAGTCGGTATTCGCCTAACAGGCGTTGGTCGGAGGCGGAATTCATGAGGTGGGTGAAATCACTTGGTCGGCAGGGGCGGCAGCAACTGGAGGCTCGGATCGGTGTCTTGGAATTCCGGGAGCAAGGCGTCGCCGGGGGCTGCGGGTTGTTTTTGGATTTTCGCCGCGAGGTCGCGAGGCCAGGCTTGGACGTCGAGCACCTCGCCCTTGTACATCAGTGACACGACTTGGCCGTAGTAAGCGCGTTCACCGAACAGGTGCTCTGTTTGGGTGTCTTGGATCGGGATCACGTAGGTCATGCGCAGGCTTTCCTCGCCGCCGGCCCAGTCGAAGGGCATCGTGAGCCACTTTTCGGTGACCTTGGTTTCGTCGTCTCGTGCGACGATTTCGCCTCTGGAGGTCCGGTTGAAAAAGAGCACCGCCACCGAGAGTTCGGCGGTGTCGATCTCCTCGCCGGGTGCCCGTTGCACGGGGATGGTCAGGATCACCTGCTCGCCGGCCTCGTCGTTGGGGTTTTTGAAAATGCGGACCCGGCCGAGCGCGAGCTTGCCGAGCATGGCGTCGGGCTGCGCGAAGCCGTCGCGGAGTTTACCGGCGGCGAGTTCATAGAGCGCCCCGGCTCCGGACACACCCATTTGGAAGACTTTCTCGTAATGGGCGGCGGCGGTGTCGAACACGCCCATCTGTTCGTGGACGCGACCGAGTTCGTAATGCACGCTCGGGTCATCCGGAGATTGGGAAAGCGCGTCCTGGAGTTTCGCGATAGCCGCCATCATGTCACCGGCGACAATGGCTTGGCGCGCTTCCTTGACCATCCGCTCGGAGCGCGGATCATCCACTTTCGGAATCTCGACGGGTGTGGGTGCCGGCAGCGGGGCGGCCGCCGGCGGCAGCAACGGCGGCCGCGAAACGACGGCCGACGCCTGGTCCGGCTCGGCCCCGGCGGCGGGAACGCGCACCACCACCAATTTCGTCACCTCCTTGGTCACCGTGCGCACTTCACGCGCTTCGTCGAAGCGGGTGGCCAGCGCCATGCCCGCCACCAGCAACTGCGTGAATGCCATCAGTCCCAAAGCCCAGCAGGAGACGCTGAAAACTGGCAGTCGTGCGGCGGATTTCCCGGAGATCATCGGCGGAAGGTGCGGTGTGGCCATGCTGTTGTCAATCCGGGGGCGGATTCGCCTCTTGTCTCCGTTTCCCCGCCGCGTCACGCTGCGGCCATGGAAAGTCACGAATGGTTTGAAAATACCGATGAAGGCAAAGTGTTCTATCGGGCGAATTATCTGGGCACGCGGTGGACGATCATGACCACCACCGAGAAGCGCAACCCGACGTGGACCGACCTTAAGCCGCCCTCGGAGGCCGTTTGGCGCGAGCTGCGCGATGTGGTTTGGAAAAAATACCAACGCAAACGCTGTCCGTGGGAGCGGGTGGCGGACTTGGATAAAATCCTCGGTGACGAGCCGCTGCCAAAGCCGGGGCGCTAAGGCAGCGCCTGCTCAACGGTGACCGCCTGCACGCCTAACAAATCGAGCAGCCGTGTCCGCAACGAGCTTTCCACCGTGTCGAGCAGGCCGCTGTGTTGCGCCTCCTCGCGCATCTGATCGCGGAGTTCGCGTAAGATTTGCGCGCGGTCGGCCGACTGGATCTTGTTCAGCCAGCCGCTGTCTTCGCTCAGCACGTCGAAGTCGATCAGCTCGACCGAGAGGACTTCCGGTTTGGGAAATCGGGCCACCGGCTGGCCATTTTCCATCCGCAGCGAGACGCCGTCCTTGAGCCGGTAGCCGCCCTTCACCGTGTAGCGGCCGCGCACGATGAGCTTTTTGGTGCCCAGCGGCAGGCCGGAAAAGCTCTCGGATTTCTCGATTGTGCGGGTGGCGCTCAGCCGCATTTCCAGCAGCGAAAGTTCGGAAATCTCCGCCGTCTCGACGATTTCGGCACGGCCCTCGACCACCCGGGTGTCGGTGGTGGTGATCGCGCCGAGGACTTCCTTCAGGCTGTGCTCGACGCTCGCCCGGGTGCTGGAAAGCGCACGTTCGATCGGCCGCACGGCGAGGAACCAAGCTCCGCCGATGATTGCCACTGCCGTGACCAACCGCCGCAAAGTGCGCCACATTTCCACCCGGTGTTCCATGCGCGCAGGCTACCTCGACAGCCCGCTGCCGTCCACGTCCGAAACGCACGGACAACAGTCACTTTGCCACTCACACGAGGTCAGGTGTTCTGAGGCCAGCAATCCGGCGGCGATGGTTCCTGTGAAACGCGAGGACATGAGCCATGGCCAAGACGACGGCGGCGTCCGCGTGGTGAAGCCGTTCAGGCGAGGAATGGACGCTGGCAATACTCCCACCTTGCCAGGCACCCATATTCCTGTAGGTGACCTTGTCATGAAAACCACACTGGACTTGCCGGACGATCTTCTCATCGAAGCCAAGGCCGTGGCCGCGCGGCGGCGGATCACGCTCAAGGACATGGTCACCCACGCCCTGCGCCGGAAAATCGCGCCGCCGGTCCAGGTCGATGCGGACAGCCCGTTCGAAATGAACGAGTTGGGCATGCTGGTGCTGAAGAGAAGGGGTGGCGGAATCACTCTCGAACAAATCGAGGCGATTCAGGAGGAAATCGACCGGGAGGACATGCAACGAGCACTCAACCCTCTCGGCGAATGATTTTTCTACCCGACGTCAATGTGTTGCTTTTCCTCGCCGATCCCGCCAGCCCGTTCCATCCGGCGGCGAAATCGTTTTTCAAACGGGCCTCGGCTGAAGGTTGGGCCCATGCTTATCCGGGTGGTTGACAAACCTTAAATCTAATTAACTTTTCCTTATTATGGGCCCGCGCGGATTCCCGACGAGTCTGCCGGAATTCCAAAAGGTTTTCCCCACCGACTCCGCCTGTCAGAAATATCTCGAATCGCTTCGTTGGAGCGACGGCTTTGTCTGCCCGGTTTGCGCCACTCAAGGCGAACCCTATCGCTTTCCAACCCGTTCCTCCGTGGTGTTGCGATGCCGCTCATGCAAAAAGAATACCTCGCTCACTGCCGGAACAGTCATGCAGTCCACCCACACCCCGCTTTCGGTGTGGTTCTGGGGTGCTTATCTCGTCACCACCCAGACACCCGGCCCGTTAGCTTTGCAATTCCAGCGACAGCTCGGATTGACCCGCTACGAAACCGCCTTCCAGATCCTCCACAAGCTGCGATCCGGGATGGTCCGGCCCGAGCGGGAGGGGATCGGCGGCGAGTATCCCGTGGAAATGGACGGGTGCTTTGTCGGCGGAAGAACCCGCGGCGATGCCCGTGAAGTGCTCATAGTCCTCCGCGAGGATTGAAAGGTCTTCGGAGAAAGACTCGCGCATCCGTTGGAGGCGCTCCTCTGGTTTGATCTCATCCGGGCTAATCATGCCCGGATCTCACACGCTTTCCCGTCCAACACCAACCCCAAAAAACAACGCCATGAAAAACCAAACAACGATCGAAGAAAAACTACAATCAGTCGGCATTGATCCGGATAGCTACCTCGGAAAATCAACCTGTGAAGAGTGGAAATCCCGGCAAGCCTCCCTCAATGCCGAATCTAAGAATCAGGATTCGAGTCGAGTTGGCGAACCGCCGACTCAATCAGAGCAAAATCCTCTTCACTGAGGAACAATTCCTCAGTCCGGGTGCAGAGGACGGGAACCTGTTTCAATTTCCCAATGTGCTCCTCGTATTCACTGTCGGAGTAAAGACACTGCTCCGCCACTGAATCCCACTGCTTTGGCCTTTTATGACTCAAGTTGCCAAGGGAGGTGACCCATCCAAACCCGTCGGGATACAGGTCAGAATGCCGGGCTAGGACCTCTCCTTTTGGACCATGCTTAACCCTCAATAGTATGACCAGACGAATTCTTCAGGGAAACAACCTCCATGCGCGATTTTCTACCAGAAAATCCGCTTTGTCAAGCAACCGGATAAGCATGGAACGATCAACGCCCCCGGCGCGAAATCTTCGCAGTTGAGCAGGCGCTAGGCCGCCATCGTCTCGCTCCATCCGCCGCTGGCCGCCGAAATGCTCGCGGCGGGCGACTTGACCAACGCGGCGGCGACCTTGCCCAAACGA
>JANOZJ010000158.1:0-9084 GCA_031429315.1 Akkermansiaceae bacterium | reverse complement strand
GACGGATTACATGGTGGTGTGCTCGGGCTCCTCGATGCCGCAACTGCGGGCCGTGTTGCGCGATGTGGCGGGCACGGTGGAGGATGTTCACGGGGTCAAGCCGACGATGACCGAGGGCAAGGCCGACACCAAGTGGGTGGTGTTGGACTACATCGACGTGATGGTCCATGTGATGCACGACGAGCTTCGCCTGTATTACGGCCTGGAAGATTTGTGGAAGGACGCGAAGGAAGTGGCCTGGCAGGCGGCAAGCGAGGTCTGACGACCGGCGACATCTCAGGGCGTTAGATGTTTTTCGGAATACGATCCGTGGTCGTAAGCTCCCATGACTGCCGATGAGTGAATTCACCGAGTTAGTTGATGCCCATTACCAAGCGTTGTTTCGCTTTGGAGTGTCGTTGACCGGCAATGTGGATCGCGCGTCCGATCTGGTGCAGGAAACTTTCTGTATCTGGGCGGCCAAAGGCAGCCAGTTGCGGGATCGCTCGAAGGCGAAGACCTGGCTGTTCACCACCCTGCACCGGGAATTCCTCAGCCAGCGCCGGCGGGCGGCGCGATTCTCCGATGAGCCGCTGGATGAAGCCAGCACCGAGGCGCTGGTCGCGCCGCAGGAAGACGCGGTGCGGCAAATGGACGGGCAACGGGCAATGGAGTTGTTAGGCGCGCTCGAGGAAACCTACCGGACGCCGCTCGCGCTGTTTTATCTCCAACAGCACAGCTACAAGGAAATCGCCGAGATCCTCGATATTCCGATCGGCACGGTGATGTCGCGGCTTTCGCGCGGCAAGGAAATGCTCCGCCGCCGGATGAGCGCCGAGCCGTCCAGCGCGCCGAAGAACATCCTGCAAATCGAGAAAGGAGAAGCCCGCCGTGGATAACGAACAAGCGCGCTTCATCTTGCGGAGTTTCCGTCCCGACGGCGCGGACGTGGGGGATCCTGATTTCGCCGAAGCGCTCAAGCTGGCGATGGGAAACCGCGAGCTTGGCGAATGGCTGGCAAGCGAACGCGCGTTCGACGCGGAGTTCGCCAACGCGCTTGGCACGCTGAATCTGCCGCAGAGCCTGCGTGCGGATATCATGGCCTGCCTGGCCGCCGAGCGCGGGGATTTTCCGCCGGCGGAGGATACCACCGACGCGACTTGGATCGGCGCGTTCGCCACGATCCAACCGCCTGTTGCCTTGCGCGAGGCGGTGCTTACCGCGATGGATCGCACGGTGAAGCAGGACATCGTCCCTGCGGCTAACATTTCAAGCTTCCGGCGGCTGGCGATTCCGTTAGCTGCGGCGGCGGGCATCGCGCTGGCCTTTTCCATCATCCGTCCTGCCGGTCCGACGACCGTGTTAGGAAACCAAGGCGTGTCCATCGCCGCCGTCGAAGCGGGATTCGTCCGGACCTATGAGTCGCCCTCGTTCGCTTTGGAACAACAGCACGCCGACCACCAGGTGCTTGTCCAACATTTGAGAAATCGCGAGCTGCCCTGCCCGGGTGAATTGCCCCGCGGTCTTGAGCGCGTCACAGGACTCGGCTGCCGGGAACTGGTCATCGACGGCAAACGCGGCTCGCTGGTGTGTTTAAGACTGGCTGAGAACGGCCTCGTGCATGTGGTGATTTTCCGCCGCGCCGACGTGAGCGGCGAGCTGCCGCCCAAGGGACGTCCGGCATTCTCCCAGGACGGGAAATGGGCGAGCGCGCGTTGGGAGGACGGTGACAAGGTGTTTCTCGTCATGAGTGAAACGAAAGTCGGCAAGCTCACGGAGTTGTTCTGAGTCCGGGCGGCATCGCGCGCGGTTCCTCCCACTGGCGGAGATTTTTACGATTTTAAATTCTGCGGATCCCTGTTACCAGTGGCCAATGTCCGCTCCCAAAAAACGCACTGAAGTGTTCGTGGGACTGTTCCTCTTCACCGGACTCGTTCTGTTAGGCGGGCTGGTCCTGCAATTCGGCAAATTCACCGACCGCTGGCGGGGGCATTACCCGCTCACCATCGTTTTCGACGATGCCTCCGGCGTGATCAAGGGCTCGGAGGTCCGCATGGGCGGCGCGCGGATCGGCGAGGTTGCAAGTCTGCCGGAACTCAACGACGCCGTGCAGGTGGAGGTCGAGCTCTCGATCAGGGCGGCCATCCGCATCCCGGCGGGTTCCACCTTCCAGATCAACTCCGCCACTTTGTTAGGCGACAAGTTGATTGTCGTGATTCCATCCGATGACCGGACCGGCGGATTCATTGCCCCTGCCAGCCGCCTGACGGGAGCAGGCCCCACCGGCCTAGATGCGCTCCAGAACAATGCCGAGATCGTCAGCCGGGACGTCCTCAGGATTCTCAAGGAAGCCGAGGCCACCCTCCTCAAAATGGATGGTGCCGTGGACGAAATCAAAGGCGCGAGCAAGCAGTTCGGCGAGGCCGTGGGCAAAATCAACGGCACCGTTCTATCCGGTGAAAACCTGGCGAATTTCGACAGCACGCTGGACAATCTGGCGGCCACCACCGCCCATTGGAAAGAGACCAGCGGCAAACTGGAGCCCACCCTGGCGGAAGCCCGCGATGCCATTCAAGCGGTCAAGACCGCGGCGGCCGGCGCGGAAAAAACCCTCAAATCCGCCGATCAAACGCTCGCCGACGTCAAACCCGCGCTCAACCGCCTGCCCAAAGCTGTGGATCAGTTTTCAAGCACCGTCGGCAAGGCGGGCGATGCCTTGGACCGCATGAAAAAGGGCGAAGGGATGTTAGGCGCGCTGGCGACCGACAACGATGTCGCGCTCGACTTCAAGTCCTTCATGCGGAATCTCAGGCAGTACGGGATTTTCCGCTACCGGGACAGCGTGTCAAAGCCGCCGGAAAAAAAGGCCGCCGGGATTCCGCCGCACATCGGCGGCAGGCAGCACTGACCGCAGGAATGCCCATATCACTTTCACCTCCCGGCTTCCTCCAATGACTCTAGCAGCGCCGCGAAAACCTCGGGTTCGAGCGCGCGGTTGGGCGCGGCATTGAGGCAACTGTGGAACCATTTTCCGAGCACGGCCCGTCGTCCTGCCGGGAATCCACGGGTCAATCCGCTGTCGCTGCCTGCCAGCGACTCGTCATCGCGGCGGCCATGCGCGCGGGCGAGCATACTGCGGTAGCGGGTGAGCACCCCGTCGAGCAGGATCCACGGGAAGTTCGGGTTCTTCGGCGGCCCCATGGTTAGCGATTTGCCCTCGCCGGCGGCGAGCTTCATGCCGCCGGTTAGGGAGAGCCGCAGGTCGGGCAGGTTGCCGCCTTTGAACCACGCCGTGCCACCACCTAACAGCGCTCCAATCGCAGTGCCGACGCCGTGGGAAAAGAACGCCGTCCCGATGTCGATGGCCAATCCCGCCGAGGCCCCGAGCGCCGACGCCACCGCAACCAGTTGGCTGCGGCTGAGACCGAATTTGGTCCAGGTTTCCCGGCTTTCCAGGTCGATCCCTTGGAACGCTTCCGGGCGGGTGTCCGCCTTGAGCAGGTGATGCCGATAAATTTTGAGAAGCCCGCTGAAACAGCCGTGTTCGAGTTTGGCGAGTTCGGTGAAATACTGTTTGGAGAGCAGTTCGGTCTTTCGCTCGCGGCGTGAAGGCACCAGCAGATCGCGTTCTTCGAGAGTCGCGCTGACGCGCAGTTCGAGCGCGGTTTCCAGGAAGGTGATCACGCACTCCGCCGCTTCCTCGCGCCGCCGCCGCCACTCGTCTTCGACCAGCCGGATGGTTTCCTCCAAAAGCCCGAGGTGGTTTTCCTCGATCTCTAACAACGCCCGCAGCAGCCGCAGCCGTTCGTCGTAGCGGGCGTGGTGCGCGTCGAAGGTGCGGACTAGATTGAAGGCCCCGCCGAGCCGGCTCTTCCAGGCTTCTTCATCCGGGCCGGTGGTGCCATCGCGCCGGTTGAGCAGGGCGAGCCGCGGCCGGCCGGTCCAGCGGAGAATCTCCATTTCCGCCAGGAAATCGTCGCGCAGCGGTTTCGCCGGATCGACCACGTAAAGAATACCGGCCCCGGCGAGCAACGGCTCTAACAAACGCTTCTCGTCGCCGAAATCTTCTCCCGCCTCGGCTACGAACTTGTGCAAGGCTTCGAGTCCGGGCATGCCCTCGCCGTGGATGCGCTGGATCGCGCGCATCGCTTCCACCGGCCGGGAAAACCCCGGAGTGTCGATGAAGCGGACGCACTCCCGGTCGCCGAACACCACCTGGTGCGGCTGGCAGCGGGTGGTCTCGCCCGGCGTGGGACTGATCCTAACAAGCTCGTTGTCGTCGATCTCTAACATCGTGGCGATCACCGCGGATTTCCCCATGTTCACGCGCCCGACGACGGCGAAGGTCGGGATCTCCTGTTGGTCGTGTCCGCTCATGGGACTTCTTGAATCGCGGCGAAGTTTTTGATTTGGATCTCGGGCCGGAGTTTGGAGCTCGGGGTATTGACCTTGCCGCTGAGGCGGACGTTTTTGCCGACGAGTTTCCGCAAGGATTCCGAGTCCGCCGCCTCAGTTAGATCATTTTGCATGATGTAGCCGCGCGGCTCGTCGTTGGCCGCAGGTTTGGAGAACTCCAGATAGAGCGTGGCACCGCTGTTGGAGAGCCGGACCTCCGCGAGCCGGCCTTCCAACCGGACCTCCGAACCCTTGCGTTCCAACAGCAGTTGGCGGTCGCCCACCGCGAAGACATTGCCCTGCTTCCGGACTGCCGTCCTTCGGGCGTTTGTCTGCCGGTCAAGATCCCGGCTGCTGGACATCAATTCGGTGGCCTTTCGGTTCTCTTGATCCACGCTCCGCTGCTCCGAGCGAGCAGTCGCGGGTGCGGGCGCTTCCGGCTGAGCCTCCGGAGATGGCGTTGTGGTTGCGGCGAGGTCCGCCGGGCCGGGTTCCAGAGCCATCGCGGCAGTCGCGGTGTTGCTCCGTTTGACGAAAAAATATCCACCGGACGCGATGGCAACGAGCGCCACCGCCGCGCCAACGGCGATCGGCCAAAGCCACGACTTTTTCCGGCGAGTCATCACCGGCGGACACGTCGGCTGGTGGGCGGGCTTTTTCGCCGTTGCGGGCGGCTCGACGCCGATGAATGCGGCTAACATTTCCCGGGCCTGGCGAAGGGTGGTCGTCTGCGCCTTGCCGCGGAGCCATTTCAGCCACCCCTCGAGGCCGTGGTCTGCCTGATCAGAAACGGATTTCCCGGTCCAGCCCATGATTTCCTCGGTCAGGGTGATGATTGGTTCCAAGCCGCGGTGGCCGTCGTTTTTGCCAAGCCATTTCAACGGGGCAATCCAGAACGTGACGCCGCGGCCGGTTCCTTCGGCGCCGACGACGATGGCCTGCAACGAGGTTTCCACCCACACCGCTTCTTCCGCCAACACGTCGGATAGAAGTTCGCAAACTTCCAACGCCTTCAAGAGCACATTGGCGGCTGCCGCTGGTTCAACCAAGCCGGGCCGGATGAACGACTCCAGTGGCAGACCCTCGAGCCACTCGGTCGCGATGTATGGCATGCCATCGACGGGATCGCAGCCGCCGCAGATGACAGCACGCAGGGCCGGATGGGTGATCGTGGCCAAGCGCCCGACGGCGATGTTGTAGGCGGTTTGTTCGTCTTCGCGCAGGCCGCCGCCATTCGCCCCAAAAGGGAAAAACCGCCGCACTGCGACCGTCTGGTTCGTGATCGTGTCGAAGGCACGGAAGACCACGCCGGACAAGTCCTGGATCACGAGATCCTCGATCTGAAAGCGTTGAATCACGGCAGGGTTCCTAGCACAGGATCGGGGGGGCTCCAAGCGGCGATGCGGACGCGTGATGAATTGGCGTTCGTTCCGGCAGCGGTGCGAAGGTGATTTGGGAAAAGCGCTGCGGCTGATGGAAATTGGGTTCGCCGCCACCGAGATCCGAGGCACTGATAAACCTTTGTCCCGGCGACTCGAGGATCATTGTGACGTTCATCCGCGTTTCGGCTCCGAAATCCAAGCGCACCCGCAACAAATCGAGCGGGATCGCCATGGCGGCAAGCCACGATCCGTCAGGCCCCAGATCCGAAAAGGTCGCCACCTCGGGCATCGCGATTTCCGCCTCATCCGCCCTCACTCGCGGCGCGGTGAATTCACAATTCCACCACGCGCCGTTGGCCGCGAGGTTGAACTCGAAATACCGCCCGCTGGCCGGATCCGCGAGGAACAACTCGGCCACGTCATGCTGCCAGAGTCCGGCTTGAAATGCCCCGGGTCGCGCTTGCGGGTGAATCCGTGCGGGCATCCGGTGGTTCACGATGAACCACAAATGCCGCCCGTCCGCGACCACTGCAAAAGCCACCGGGACTTGCAGGGGCGCGCCGGACAGGTCCGCTTGCAAGCCAAACAGAGGCACGTCCAACTCGCCCCAAACCAGCGGCCGGGGACTGGTGAAAATCGTCATGCCCTAGACTCTGGCCGATGCCGCGAAATGATGTCGAGCCTTGAGATCGGAGGGCTTTCATACAATCCGCAGAATTGTCCGGAAATTTTAGTCGCTTTATTCCGGCGGGTTTGCGTAATTTCGCCAACAGCAAATTAATTTCATGGCACGTTCCTCGCGCTCAGGCTTTCACACCACCATCGAGTATATCGGCCCTCGCCCGCAAAAGCCGAAGAGACGGAATTTCTTCGGCGGCTGGGTGATCATCGCGATCGCCTTGGGGATGGGCTTCTGGTTCGGACGGCCGTTGATTCCATTTCTCAAGGCCACCCAAGTGGGCGCTTCCACGGAGCAGGCGGACCTGCTGATTTCCTCGCTCAAGGATTCCGATAGGTTCGGCAATGCCCTTGCCGCCGGCGCGCTCACCCAGTCCCAGTCCGGCGAGACCGTCGCCGAAGACCGCGCCTACTATCAGATCGCTTATCCCAACGGCGATGTGCCGGCCCACAAAGGCGTCGCCGCCGACGTGATTGTCCGCACCTACCGCAGTATGGACATGGATCTCCAGGTCTTGGTGCATGAAGACATGACCGGGAATTTTCGGCTCTATCCGCAGCTTTGGGCGGCTTCCGGACCGGACACCAACATCGACCACCGCCGGGTTGCCAATCTCCAGCGCTACTTCGAACGCAAGGGCGAAACACTCACCCCGTCCCGCAATGCCGCCGACTACCTTCCGGGCGACATCGTCGTGTGGTCGCTCGCCAATGCCGAGGCGCACATCGGCATCATCGTCCCCGGGCCCGGCGACCGCGGCGGTGAAGCGTGGGTCGTCCACAACATGGGTGCCGGCGTGAAATGGGAAAACATCCTTTTCGACTACAGCATCCAGCGCCATTTCCGCTTTCCGACGGCTGCCGCGGAGAAGTGAGCTTGCGGCAAAACCGTGACGACGGTGGGGCTAACGGAAAACTGCCCGGCGGGTGCCCCTTCACTAACATTCTTGGCGGTTAGGGTGCGTGGGTCTTCCGGTTCCTCATCGCTCAATTCCTTCACCGCTGCTTCGTCTCCCACGCGCTTCGCGGCGAGGATGGAGTCCACGAGGGTCTCGATCGCGTCGTGTGCGGCCTCCTCGTCAGGGTCTGTGAAGTCGAGAGCCTAGTCGTAGAATGTGGATCGGGGCTGCGATCCACAATGTCACGCGATTACGTAATATCGCCGAGGCCGGACTTATGGAAGGATCTGAACGTCAGCAAGCAATTTGCTTTCCCCTCCTCACACCCGCGGAGGGTTTCCCCCAAACATCCCCCCATGAAACTGATCCCATCAGGCACCCAGAGTGCCTCGGTCAAGGCTGATGCCGACCGTCTCGCAGACTTCGTCCTGTTCACACAGCGCAGTTGCATCCTGAACCTCTCGAAAGAGTTGAACCGCGGCAAGCTGTCGTACCCCCAATTTTTTCTGCTAACCTATCTTTCCAGCGAAGAATATCTGACGATGACGGACATCGCGAAAAAGATGGGTCACTCGACTGCGGCTGCAACCGGCTTGGTGGATCGCATCGAGAAGTTGGGCTACGTGGAACGCGTCCATGCCTTGGAAGACCGGCGGAAGATCATGGTGCGCATCACCTCGAAGGGCACGGAAATGGTGTCCCACATGCGAAAGGAAATCGCAACCGATCTGGCAGGCATCCTGTCCTTGATGGACGAGGAGGCGGCGGAAGCCGTGGAGCACACGAAACGCGCGATGTCTTCACGCCAGATCGCGTGATCGGAAGCGGGCAGCCTTGACCGTGGCAGCACGGAAGAGCACCTTTACCGTTCTCAACACCACGCTCCGGAATCAAAAGCTGAACCACAAGCGACCACTTCAAATCCACATGACCTCCCCATATTTTGTCCCCACTCTCGTCGTCTGCTTGGTTGCCGCCTGCTCGCCAGGCCCCGGCTCTGCCATTCCGGAAACACGCTCTGAGAAACAAATGCTCGGAATCATTGAGAAATTCGACCGCTGGGACTACAATGGTGATGGTGAATTGAGCTTCCGGGAAATCAATGCCGGCGTCGCAGGCCTCAAGGGCAGCGGCCGGGCCGTCACCTACAAGGCTGCGGATGTTGTGAAATATTACGATCTGAATGGCGACCAAACCGTTTCCTTGCGCGAAGCCCAGGCAGGGTATCATCGCACCACCCAGGACGATGCCGCCGCACTGACTCATTGAGCGAGAGGATCCGGGGATGCGCGGATTTTTGGATTCATCCGCTGAAGCTGCTAGCTGACCTTGATCCGCTGCGCCACCGGAACATGCTTGTTGAGCCAGGCGAGGAAGAAGAACAAGCGCAGCCGCCACCAGACGGCGAAGGACAGCTCGGTGCGACCCGCGAGCACGGAGTTGACCGCGCAGACGAGGCTCCATTTGTTGTAGGGCTGGAAGAAGAGCTGGGTGAAGTGGAGTTTGTAGAAGTTCTCGATGAACTCCCAGTAAATGGCGATGCGCTTGCGGTTGTCCTTCTCGTACCGCTTCATTCCGGCGGTTAGAGCCTTGCCGGTATTGAGCGCCTCGTGGATCGCCCGGGCGCCCTGCTGGCCGCTGGTCATGGCTAACAGCACGCCGCTGGAGAACATCGGATCAATGAAGCCCGAGGCGTCGCCCGCACGCAGGACGCGCGGCGAGACGAGCCGCGCGTTTTTGTAGGAAAAATC
>JANOZJ010000157.1:0-4648 GCA_031429315.1 Akkermansiaceae bacterium | reverse complement strand
TTCAATTCGCGGGCCTGGCGGACGGTGGCGGCGAGAAGATTGTATTTCTCCGTCGCGGTCATCGCTTTCCAAATCGCGGTTTGATTGGGATCGGGCATGTTCGGCTTGGTGGGTGATTTGCGGCATGATTTCGGCGAGGGCGCCGAAATCCACAGGCGGGGGCGCCTGTGCTCCCCGATTTCAGAAGTATCCTTCCTTCTTCCGGTCTTCCATGGCGGTTTCCGAGCGCTTGTCGTCGGAGCGGGTGCCGCGTTCGGTCTGGCGGGCGGCGGCGACTTCGGCGATGACTTCGTCGAGGTTGGACGCTTTGGATTCGACGGCGCCGGTGCATGTGGCGTCGCCGATGGTGCGGAAGCGGACGATCTGACGGGTCACGGGTTCGTGGTCTTGGGCGGTGAGGAATTCGGTGACGGCGAGCAACGAGCCGTTGCGCTCGAAGACGTCGCGTTCGTGCGAGAAATAGATCGATGGCAGCGGGATGTTTTCGCGTTGGATATACATCCAGATGTCCATCTCGGTGAAGTTGGAGAGCGGGAAGACGCGGAAGTGTTCGCCAGGGTTTTTGCGGCCGTTGAAAAGGTTCCAGAGTTCCGGGCGCTGGTTTTTCGGATCCCATTGGCCGAAGTCATCGCGGTGCGAAAAGAAGCGTTCCTTCGCGCGGGCTTTTTCCTCGTCGCGGCGGCCACCACCGAGGCAGGCGTCGTATTGGTTGATTTCGATGGTGTCTAGCAGAGTGACGGTCTGGAGTTTGTTGCGCGAGGCGTTGGGGCCTTTTTCCTCGATGACCCGGCCAGCGTCGATGGAAGCTTGGACCGAGCCGACCACCAAGGTCGCGCGGATGAGTTCCACAAATTCATCGCGGTAAGTCATGGTTTCCTCGAAGTTGTGGCCGGTGTCGATGTGGACCAGCGGGAAGGGCATCCGGGCCGGCCAGAACGCCTTGCGGGCGAGCCAAGCCATCACGATCGAATCCTTGCCGCCGGAGAAAAGCAGGGCGGGGTTTTCAAATTGGGCCGCAGTCTCGCGGAGGATGAAAATGGCTTCGGCTTCGAGTTGGTCGAGGTGGCTGAGATGGTAATTGGGCATGAGAGGGTAGATGCTGAAAACTGAAAAGCTGAAAGGGTAGGGAATGCCGGCGGCGGGGGTGGGATAGGATTCGATGCCGATAGGGTCAAGAATTAATTATTAACTTGGGTGGAATGGTAATGTTTTGTGCGGGGCGTGCCGGCAGTATTCGACGAAAAAAAGCCGAGGCCCATGGACTTCGGCTTGGTTTCGCGGCGGACTGGATGCGACTTCTTACAACGGCAGATGCACGGCGATCTTCGTGCGAATGGCTTCGAGGAGTTCGAAAGCGGCGTCTTCGATCGAGGAGGTCTCGGTATTGAGGGTGAGATCTGAATGGCTGGGCGGTTCGAACGAGCCGTCTTTGCCGGTGAAATGGGCTATTTCGCCACGCGCGGCCTTGGCGTAGAGGCCTTTCACGTCGCGTTTCTCACACGCGTCGTAGCTCGCCTTGATGTAAACCTCAAACAGGTCCTTGCCGAGAATGCCACGGGCGAGATCGCGCAGTTCACCACGTGGGGTGATCGCGGAGACGAAGGTGATGACGCCTTGGGAAACGAAGACTTTGGCGACTTCCGAAATCCGGCGGATGTTTTCCAAACGGTCCTGATCGGTAAATCCAAGGTTCGAGTTCAGGCCGGTGCGGAGATTGTCGCCATCGAGGATGGTGGTGAAGCGGCCTTGTTGGTGAAGCACGCGCTCGGCGGCGTTGGCAATGGTGGATTTTCCCGAGCCGGACAAGCCGCAAAGCCAAACGACGAGTCCTCGCTGGCCGAGCAGGTTTTCCTTGTCCTGGCGATGAAGGAAGCGGTGGAACTCGGGATGGATGTTCATGGGGTGAAACGTTTCAAGTGGAGATTAGGAAAGCAACGAAAGTGTTTGAAATTTGCAGTGAATAGGCTCTGACCCGTGAGTGACGCGGACGCGGCGATCATTGCATCCGCGAGTCCCACTCCATGGCTCAGATGCTTTTCTTCGAGAAAGATATCCGCGCGGGGGCCGATTTCCTGGCTCAGGGGGATGACTTTGAAATCGCCATCCGCCAGGAATCGTTTGAGCAATAAAATCTCACGTTTGTCCCTGCATCCGATGACGAGTTCCATCCGGGTGATGTGGGAAATCTGCCGGTTTTCCAATTCGTTGATCGACTTCACCGCCTTGGGATGGCCGCGCAGACACCAAATCAAGACATCTGTGTCGATCAGCATGGCCGGGGCTTGCGGATGCGGGCGATCAGTTCTGGGACGGTCTCCTTGGCATCCGCCCACATGCCGATGGCATCATGCCCGGTAATTCTGGATGAGGATGAGGTTTTGCCTTCCATCGGAATGATTTTGCCCTTGGTGGTGCCCCGGTGGGTTAGAATGATTTCTTCGCGTCCCTCAAGTGCGCGAAGCACTTCCTTGGTCCGGTATCTGAGATCCATGACGCTTGCTTTCATGCAAACTGTCTAGTTGGAAATGACTGCTTTGTAAACACGGTTTTCACCTCCTCACGCGCCTTTGCCGATGACAAAGGCTTCGAAGCCGTGGGCGACCAAGACATCCGCCGACAGCACCGCGCGGCCGTCGAAGACGAACGCGGGCTTGAGCATGAGGTCGTAAATGCGCGGCAGATCGAGGGTGCGGAACTCGTCCCATTCGGTCAGCGTGGCGAGCGCATGGGCACCGGTGATGGCGGTGTAGGGGTCGGTGCAAATCTCGACGTTCGAGGCGATCAGCTCCTCCGACACGCCCGCGGCGGTTAGATCCTGATGGATCGTTTCCGGACTGACCCGCGGATCGTAAATGGCGAGGTGGGCGCGCTCGTGCAGCAGATCGCAACAGACGTGGATGGCGGGAGATTCGCGGGTGTCGTTGGTGTCTTTTTTGAATGCGAAACCGAGAATGGCGATGCGCTTGCCGTTGACGGTGTTGTAAAGCGTGCGGACGATTTTCTCGACGAAACGCGACTTCTGCCAGTTGTTGAGGTGGACGACCTGACGCCAGTATTCCGCCACATGAGGAAGGTTGAAGGAATCGCACAGATAAACCAAATTGAGGATGTCTTTCTGGAAGCAGGAGCCGCCGAAACCGACGGAGGCTTTGAGGAATTTCGACCCGATCCGTGAGTCCATGCCGATGGCGCGGGCGACTTCATCGACGTCCGCGCCGGTCGCTTCGCAGAGCGCGGAAATCGAATTGATCGACGAAATCCGCTGCGCGAGGAAGGCATTGGCAACGAGTTTGGAAAGCTCGGACGACCACAGGTTGGTGGTGAGAATCTTTTCGCGGGGAATCCAGTTGGCATAGACCGAGACGAGTGCTTCGACTGCGGCGCTGCCCTCGGGCGTGGAATCACCACCGATGAGAATCCGGTCGGGAGATTCCATATCCTCGACGGCGGTGCCTTCTGCCAGGAACTCGGGGTTGGAGAGCACTTGGAAAGTCGCGCCATTCGGCGAATTCGCGGCGAGAATGGACTTGATCGCCGTCGCCGTTTTGACCGGGATGGTGCTCTTCTCGACGATGATTTTGTGGCCCTCGGAAACCTCCGCGATCAACCTGGCGGCGGATTCGATGTAACGGAGATCCGCCGCGCGACCGGCACCGATACCATACGATTTCGTGGGCGTGCCGACCGAGACGAAAATCAGATCCGCAGCGGCGATGGCGGAACGGATGTCGGTGGTGAAATGGAGGTTCCGCCCGATCGCGGAGGCCACGACCTCATCAAGGCCTGGCTCGTAAACCGGAAGGGTGTCCGAGTTCCAGGCGGCGATGCGCTTTTCGTTCATGTCCGCCACGGTGACTTGGATGTCAGGGCATTTGGCGGCGATCATGGCCATGGTCGGGCCGCCGACATAGCCGGCGCCGAGGCAGCAGATGGATTTGATATTCATGAGTGAATAGTGGGCAGGAACTTAAAACTGGCTAGAGCAGGTCGCGGAAATCCGACGGACTGAGTCCTGCATCTTTGGCAATCGCGCCCATCGTGATTGCACGGATGGGACTGTGGCGGGGAACAGTGAGGCGGATGCGATAATTCATGGGGCAAAATAGGGCGAACCCGGACTTCGGGCAAGGATAGTTTGGGCGCAGGATTGCACTGGAGTTACCCGATTTTCCGTGGGGTGGATCAGCCGCGCAGGCGGTCGCGCAGGAGGTGATAGAGGAACAGCGAATTGTAAGTGAAGTAGCGTTTGAAAAGCCGACGCGGCTCCATCGCCAGGCGGTAGGCCCATTCCAAACCGAAGCGCTGGACCAGCGGCGGCGCTTGGTGGACTTCTCCGGCGTGAAAGGCGAACGCCGCGCCGATGCCGAAATAGACGCCCGGCGGCAACCGCTGCTTGTTAGCGGCGATCCAGTGTTCTTGTTTCGGGCAACCGAGGCCGACCCAAATGAGGTTGGCCCCGGAGTTCCGGATTTTTTCCGCGATGATTTCGAACTCACCCGCCGGCCACTCGCCGAAGGGCGGCGAATGAATGCCGGCGATGCAGACGCCCGGAAACCGCTCGGCGAAGTTGCGGGTCAGTTGGTCCAGCGTGCTCTGCTTGCCGCCTAGCAGGAAGTGTTTGAAATCGGCCTGCCGGCCATTGGTCGCC
>JANOZJ010000156.1:0-38006 GCA_031429315.1 Akkermansiaceae bacterium | reverse complement strand
GGCGATGCAGGGCTATCAGGACGACATCGACGGCAAGGACCAGTGGAGCGGCCAGAATTACGAGGAACGTGGACGGAAGTTTCTCGCCTATCGCGGACAAAGCGTGGTCCTGCCAGCGGGCGGGAAACCCGAAGTCGTCCGCGAACTTGGCGACCGGGCGGAGTTGCAGAAAAAGATCCTCAAGGAGGACTGGAACGAGGTCCACATCGTCGCTCGCGGGAACTTGTTGCAGCACTTCACCAACGGCGTGCTGATGTCGGAAGTCCGCGACGAAGATCCGGAAAAACGCCGGACGACCGGTTTGTTAGGAGTGCAGGTCCACGTCGGCCCGCCGATGAAGATCGAATTCCGGAACATCCGGGTGAAGCGGACACCCTAGCAGCCCGCTGGAAAGCACCCTGCCGGATCAGGCGACACGCGTCCCGATCCGGCAGCGCTAACAAGTCACTTGCCCAAGGCTTCGTCCACCTTTTCGCCGGCCTTCTCGACCGGTCCTTTGGGATTGACGGCGTCTTTCACGTTATCGACGGCATTGTCGATGCTCTCGCCGGCTTTTTCCGCCGGGCCCTTTTCCCTGCAGGAGACGACGGAGGCGACGAGCGGGAGCAAGCAAACTGAGGCTAACAATAATGGTTTCATGATTCGATTGGTTGGTTTCTTGATCGCGGGCAGGTAATTGGCCGCGATTTCATCGAAACCATGCAGCCGGATGGAAGAATGTCATCCGATCATTGGTGAATTCCGAAGATCGCCGGATCGGCCGGCAGCGTGCCCTAACACAGCCTCAGCAAGCGCTCGCCCGCGGCTTGCAAGGTGGCGGCGTTTTTCGCGAAGTGAAAGCGGATGAGGTGATTCACCGGCTCCCGGAAAAAGCTCGAACCCGCCACCCCGGCGACGCCGATGTCCTTGATGAGCCACTCGGACGCCTCCGTGTCCGTCGCGAAGCCGAGCGAGGAAATATCCAGCATCACATAGTAAGCGCCCTGCGGTTCGGTGAAGGGCAATCCGGTTTTGCGCAGCAGCCCGAGAAATAAATCGCGCTTCTCCGTGTAGAGGTCGCGCAGGCCGGCATAATAACTATCCGGCAGTTCGAGTCCGGCGATCGCTGCTTCCTGCAAGGGGGCCGCGGCACCGACGGTTAGGAAGTCGTGGACCTTGCGCGCCTGGGCGATGACCTGCGGCGCGGCCTGCACATAGCCTAACCGCCAGCCGGTGATCGAGTAGGTTTTGGAAAGCGAGTTGCAGGTGATCGTCCGCTCGAAGGCGCCCGGCAGCGCGGCGAAATAGACATGCTCATGCGGCGCGAAGACGATGTGCTCGTAGGGTTCGTCGGTGATCACAAACGCGTCGTGCTCCTCGGCCAGCCGCAGAATTTCCATCAGCTCGTCGCGGGTGAAGACCTTGCCGGTGGGGTTCGACGGGTTGCAAACCACGATCGCCTTGGGCTTTTGCGCGAACGCGCGCGCGAGTTCCGCAGGATCGAAGCCGAAGCCCGGCGGTCTCAGCGGCACGTAGATCGGCTCCGCTCCGGAGAGGATCGCGTCCGCCGCGTAGTTTTCATAGAAGGGCGAGAAAATTATCACCTTGTCGCCCGGATTGCAGGCGGTCATCATCGCGACCATCATCGCCTCGGTGCTGCCGCAGGTGACGACCAGGTTTTCATCCGGATTGATCGGGAGCCCGGTGAAGCGCTGGATTTTCCGGGCCAGCGCTTCGCGGAAACGGGGTGCGCCCCACGTCACCGCATATTGATGGTGCGGTCCGCGGGTGGCCCGCTCCAGCGCGGCTAACAATTCTTCGGGCGGGTCGAAGTCCGGGAACCCCTGCGCGAGATTGATCGCGCCATATTGGTTCGCCAGCCGGGTCGTACCCCGGATGACGGATTCGGTGAAAACGGATAGGCGGCTTGCGGTGGATGGCATGATGGGTCAGGAAACTTGAAAGCACCCTGACCCGTCATTTCCAGATTGTCGATTCCCTCGCGCTGTCCACCGCTTAACGGTAATAATGACCCCGGCGATAGTAGCCGCCCCGATAGTATCCGCCGCCGCCGTAATAGCCGCCGTGGTAATGATCGTTGTGGTTGTTGCCAGCCGCGTAGCCGATGAGCCCTGCTGCGGCGACGCCTGCGACAGCGAGACCGGGGTCCACCGATTGGACAGGGCGTCCTTGTGCATCGTAAGTGGTCATGCAACTGGAACTAACACCCACGCAGGCGACCAATGCGATCAGCGAACCCGCACGCAATAGTTTGTATTTTGTATTCACGCTCCAATAGACGGGTCGCCCTGGCCATTATTCAACCGGTATTTCAAAAATACTTGCAGCGGTCTGCGGGGCGATGGAAATTCAAACCCGCCGGATTTTGCCGCTGGCGGTTAGAGGCAACTCGTCCACCGATGTCACCCGCACCGGCACCTTGTGGATCGAGATCGACTTGCGGCACCAGTCGATCAATTCGCGCGGCACCAGGGTTTTCCCCTGATGGAGGATCACCTCGGCCACAGGCACCGTACCCAGCACCGCATGTGGAAATCCCGTCACCCGGCAGCGGCGGACCGCTGGATGTTTCTCGACGACTGCTTCCACTTCCTCCGGGAAAACCTTCATCCCGCCCACGTTGAGGACGCTTTTCTTGCGGCCGCGCAGGTAAACCCGGCCGGCCGCGTCGGTCACCGCCAGATCGCCCGTGGCGAACCAACCGTCCACGCAGATTTCATCCACCGTCTGCCATGGAGAGAGGTAGGCATCGAACATTCCGGGGCCCTTGATCCACAGCTCGCCGACGCCGCCCACCGCCACCGGCAGTCCTTCCTCGTCGCGCAATTCCACGTCGAAGGCCGGCAGCGGCCGACCCACCGCGGTTGGGCAATCCCCGGCACCACCGGTGTTGAGTAGGGGCAGGCCGATCTCGATGATCCCCAGTCCTTGGACCAGCGGTTTGCCGAAGCGCTGGCGGAATCCCCGCGCCACCTGCTCGGACAACGGGGCCGCCGTGGTCACCGCCAGCCGCAGGTCCGGCCACGCGTAGCCGCCGGGATCCGCCGCTAACAGCGCATGGTGAAACGGCGCGCCGTAAATGACCGTCGCCCGGGTCGCCCGCGCCATTTCCAAAACCTGTTCCGCCAAATGGGATTTTCCTAACACCGTGCATGCCCCGTGATACAGATAAAGCACGATCGACACCGCGAAATGATGCGCCATCGGCAACATCCACAGCACCCGGTCGCCCGGGCCGATCTCCAGCGCCGCATTCGCCGCCACAATCCGTTCGCGCAGCTTCACGTGGCTCAACACCACCCCCTTGCTGCGCCCCGTCGTTCCTGAACTGAAGCGGATGAACGCTGGGTCCAACGCGGAAAATTCCGCCTCGTTGTCCAAGTCCCGCGTCTCCAGTGCCACCCATGCCGCGCCGGTCGATTTCTCAGCACCCGTCGCATCCGCCCGGCGCCAGGATTCGCCCCGGCCGAGGAGCAGTCCGCACAAGCCGGTGCGCGCGATGACTTCCTGCCGTTCGGTGGTTGTTAGTTCGTCGGCCAACGGCACCAGGCAGCCGCCCGCCTTCAGAATTGCCAGCGCCAGCACGATGTAGTCCACCCCGTTGGCACAGACCAATCCCACCCGCGGCACGCCATCGCGGCGGAATCCCTTGCAGCGGTCCAGCCATGCCGCCGCCGCCGCCACCCGCTCCAGCAACTCGCCGAAGCAGAGCGTCACCCCGTCGGCGACCAGTGCCGGTCGCTCGGCCGAAGCCCGTAGGGAGATTTGATCCACGATGTTCATTGGCCGCGATCCTAGCGCGGGAATCCACTAGCGACAAGATTTTCAAAGTCGGTCGCGGAAAGCTTAAATGCGCCTTTGCGTGTTGGCGGGACAAAGCCCCTTGTGACCAGCGCTAAAGTCGCTGAGAATGCGCTGGAACTCCCGGTCTCGATTTGAGAGCTTCCGTCAGTCGTCGCGAGACCGGGATGCCGGTCGTTTTTGCCATGTCCAGTTCATCCACTCCGCCCGCTCATCAAGTGTTCATTCCCGAAGCCCTCCGGCTCCAGTTGGACGACTTCCGGCGTCATCTCTGGCGGGTGAAAATCATGGAGGCGATCGCCGCCGGGGTGATCGGGTTGCTGGTGTCGTTCCTGTTGGTTTACGGGCTGGACCGGATTTGGCAAACGCCGGGCTGGGTGCGGCTGGGGATTCTGCTAGCGGGGGGGTCCCTGTTCACGGTGTTCGCGCCGTATTGGCTGCACCGCTGGGTCTGGCGGCAGCGGCGGGAAACCCAGCTCGCGCGGCTGATCTCACGGCGCTATCCGGGGCTGGGCGACCGGTTGTTAGGGGTGATCGAGCTGCAGGACCAGGAGGGAAATGCCGACACCCTTTCGCCCCGGCTGCGCGAGGCGGCGATGGAGGCGGTGGCCATCGAGGCGGGCAGGCGCAAGCTCGACGATGCATTGCCGCCGCAACGGCACCGGCGCTGGGCGCTGGCCGCGCTCTGCCTGGCAGGGATTGCGGCGGCGGCATTCACGCTGACCCCGCGGGCCGGCTTCAACGCGCTCCAACGCTGGATGATGCCGCTTTCCAACACCCAGCGCTACACCTTCACCCGGCTGGAAAATCCGCCGACTTATCGGGCGGTCGCGTTCGGCGAGGCATTTGTAATTTCACTCAAGCTTTCAATGGACTCCGAGCAACGTCCGCCCACGGCCTCCGGGCGCTTCGGTTTGCAGCCGCCTGTGGAGACGGCGATGCGGAAAGACCGTTACGATTTCATATTCCCCGGCCAGCAGGATCCCGGCACCCTTGTTTTCCATATCGGAGACCTGCGGCACGAAGTGCGGATCGAGCCGGTCCAACGGCCCGGCATGGAGTCCGTGACCGCCGTCGTCACCCCGCCGGCCTATCTGGGGATTCCTGAAAAAACCGTGGATCTCAACACCGGTGTGGTCGGCGCGGTGGAGGGCAGCAGGATTCGCATCGATCTAACGACCACCCGCCAGCTTGCCACCGCCGCCTTCGGCCCGACCCGCTCGCAGATGATCGATGGGCCGAAGGAGCTCGCGCCCGCCTATGTTCCGCTAGACGGGCCGCTGGCCATTTCCGGTCTAACTGCCAGAACGCCGGTGATGGATGTCGGTGCGGTTCCCTTCGAGATTCCCTTCGCCTGGACCGACAAGCTGGGACTTGCCGGCGAGTCCGGGTTCAAGCTGCGGGTCGATGCGTTGCGCGACGCGGTGCCGACCTGTTATTTGCAGGGGATCGACCGCCAGAAGGTGATGCTGCCGGAGGAAACGGTCGATTTCGAGGTGCTTGCCGAGGACGATTTCGGGGTCAGGCAAACGGGGATCGAGTGGTCCGGCCAATTCACCCGGCCAACCAATGAAGCTCCGGCCAAGGGCGAAATGAAGCTTGGCGACGGCGCGCCCGAAGAGCGGCGGATCGGCAAGGCCGCGGCGTTTTCACCCGCCGCGTTCGGCATCACGCCGCAGAAGATCACGCTGCGCGGATACGCCGAGGACTATTTCCCGCAGCGCGGCCGGGTTTATTCCGAGCCGGTGATCCTCTACGTGCTGACCCGCGACGAGCACGCGCAGTTGCTGAAGAGCAAGTTCGACCGCACGATCACTGAGCTCGAAGACCTCGCCCGCCGCGAACAAGAACTGCTGGAGGAAAACCAACGACTCGAACGCCTCACCGGCGAGGAACTCCAGAAAGATTCTAACACCAAACGCCTCGAAGCCCAGGAGGCCGCGGAAGCCGAGAGCAAGCGCCGGATGCAGGAACTAACCGACCGGATGGAGAGCCTGATGAAAGACGCCGCCCGCAACGGCGACATCGAGAAGGACACCCTCAAAAAGATGGCGGAGTCGCTCAAGTCGATGCAGGAACTTGCCCAACAGGATTTGCCGAAGGTGCAGGAAAAACTCGGCGAGTCGCACGAGCAGTCGAACACTCCGGAGAAGGCCGGCAAGGACGTGGCGAAAGCCGTCGAGGAACAGAAGAAGGCCGTCGAAAAAATGCAGGAAGCCATCGCCAAGGCCAACGAGGCCAACCGCCAGTTCGAGGCCGGCACCTTTGTCAACCGCTTGAAAAAGGCGGCGGGCGAGCAAAACGGCATCGTCAGTTCGCTGGTCGATGCCTACGAGCGGATCCTCGGCACCCGGAGTTCCAAGCTCGATCCGTCCGACCAACGGCGGTTGAAGGAAGCCACCAGCCAGCAGTCTAACACCGCGTCCGACGTGCGTTGGCTCCAGGAAGACCTCGGCAGTTATTTCGCCCGCACCAAGACGGATTCCTTCAAACAAATCTTCGATGAAATGCGCGTGTCGCAGATCGACATCGGGCTGGAACAAATCATTGGCATGTTGGGCTCCAACCACTCCTTTGTTGCCACCGAGAATTCGAAAAAATGGGCGGACAAGCTAACCGAATGGGCCAAGAAGCTCGAAGGCGAGAAAGACAAGGACGGCGGCGGAGGTGGCGGCGGCGGCGGCCAGAGCCCCGAGGATGAAGACTTCGAGTTCATGTTGCGGGTGATGAAACTGATCCAACAGGAGCAGGACGTGAGAGCCCAAACCCGCGCGCTTGAACAACTCCGCCGCAGCAACGAACCGCGCGAACCACACTCTAACGAACCATGAAACCCATCACCGCCGCCGCCTTGCTCATGCTGATCCCGGGGATCGTCCGCGCGGACGAAAAACCGCCGGACGCCGCGCTCGCGAAGCATCGCGAGGGCTCCACCAAAGTGGCGGACCAGCAGGATGAACTCTCGGCGGATGTCCAACAGCTCACCATCGAGCAAACCGTGCCACAGGTCATTGAGTTGCTGAACCAGGTGACGCAAATCATGGACGAGGCCACCGACAAGCTCGCGGAATACGATACCGGCGGCACCACTCTCGCGGCGCAAACCGAAGTCATCGAGAAGATCCACGCCGCGGCCAAGGAGAAGCAAAAACAACAGGGCAGCGGCCAATCCGGCAGTGCCATGATGGACATGATGGAGCGCATGATGGGCAAGAAGCCCGAGGGCGACGGCAAAGGCAAAGGCGACAAACCCGGCGACCAGGGCGGCAATGGTGTGACCGGTCTATCCGACGAGGCCAACGGCGCGACCGCCGGCCAAACCGGCGGCAAGAGCGAAGCCCGCCGGATACCGAAGGCCGGCGGCAGTGCCGGCCACGCGCTGCCGGAGGAATTCCGCAAAGCGCTCGACGCCTACAACCGTGGAGTCGAACAAAAGGTGAAGTGACCCAACCATGAGCCGCCCCATGTCAGTTAGAAAACTCCTGCTCGCGTCCCTCGCGTCCCTCGCGTTCACCTCCGCCGCCTGGTCGCAGGACTTGCCAGGCCGTCCGGACGACTCCATTCCCGCGCAAGCGGACTTGATCTATCAGCGCGGGTTGCAATACCTCGCGAAAGCCCAGGGCGACAAAGGCAGTTGGAACGACAGCGTCGGCTCCGAGCCGGGCGTGGTCGGCCTGTGCGTGGCGGCGTTCCTCGCCCACGGCGAGGATCCTAACAACGGTCCTTACGCCAAGAACATCCGCCTCGGAATTGACTATATCCTTTCCCAACAGAACGAGAAAAATGGTTATATCGGATCGAGCATGTACAACCATGCGTTCGCGACCAAGGCCCTCGCGGAATCCTACGGCGTGCTCGACAACCCGAAGATCGCCCCGGCGCTTCAGAAGGCCGTTGAGTTGATCGTGAGCTCGCAGAAGAAGAACCGCTTCGGGGCCTGGCGCTACACCCCGGAAAGCCGCGACGCGGACACCACGGTGACGGGTTGCCAGATGGTGACCTTGTTCGCCGCGCGCAATGCCGGCGTCGCGGTGCCCGATGAAGCGATCAAGAAGGGTCTGGCCTATCTCGCCACCTGCCGCGGCCGGGACGGCGACTATGGTTATACTTCATCTGCGGGTGGCAAGCCCACGCTCACGGCCATCGGCTCGCTCTGTCTCTCGCTGGCCAAGGAGCGCGATTCAAAGGGCTATCAGGCGAGCCTGGCTTATCTGAAAAAGAACATCGATTTCCGCGACCGCTACTATCCGTTTTATTTCGAGTATTACATGTCGCAGGCGTTGTTCCATGCGGATGACGCGACATGGAAGGAATGGAATGTGCGCAACATCCGCTACCTTTCCACCATCCAGGCCCCCGACGGCTCGTTCCCCGGGAACCAGGGCACGTCGTTCAATACCGCCGGCGCGCTGCTATCGCTCGCCCTCAACTATCGGTTCTTACCCATCTACGAAAAATGATCCGTCACCTTGCTTTCTCATGGCTTTCCGGCGCATTGGCGCTGGCTGCCGCCGAGTCATCCGACTTGTTGCGGTTCACCAATGGCGACCAACTCCATGGGACTTTTCAAGGCATCAAGGAAGGGCCGCGGGCGACCTGGCAGCGCAACGATGTCGCGGCAGCAGTGGATTTCGACACCGCCCAACTGCGCCACATCGTCCTTCGCGGCGGCAAGCCGTTTCACGCTCTCTCCTCGCTCTCACATGTCGCGTTGGTCAATGGCGACAGCATCCCCGGAACGGTCACCGATCTGGATGATGAATCGATCACCATCGACACATCTTACGCCGGGCCGTTGCGGTTTCCACGCAACCAGGTGGCCCGCCTTTCCCCCAGTCCGTTAGGCGGGCGGCTGCATTACCACGGGCCATTCATCGAGGACGAATGGAAAATGGCCAACGCTTCGTTCCCGGACGGCATGCCGCCCGGGACGCCCGCTGCCGGTGACAAGGACAAGGCGGATAAGGATGAAGACAAGGATAAGGATAAGGATAAGGATAAGGATAAGGATAAGGATAAGGATAAGGATAAGGATAAGGATAAGGATAAGGATAAGGATAAGGATAAAGACAAGGCGGACAAGGATCAGCCTGGACGTTGGGCCTTTTCCGGGTCCGCTTGGTATTGGCCGAGCCGGCTTTCCGGCACCGCGCTGCTCAAGGATAACGCGATGCCAGACCGCGCGATCCTGCGCTTCGACCTGGCCTGGAAAAACCGGCTCTCGATCGCGATCGGCTTTCATGCCGACTTTATCAAACCCAAGCTGCGGGACGCTGCCGACAAGCCGGCGGATGCCCAACCGCGCCAGCAGTTGGGATTCGCGCCGGGGGATTCCACCATTCTGCCCGTGCTCTTCGGCAACAGTTATGTCCTGCAGATTTTTTCCACCCACATGATGCTGTTCCGCACCTCGGTGAGCGAGGACGGCGCACCCTCGGTGGATCGCGTCCAGATCAACGGCAATTCCATCCGCCTCGGAGACACCGGCAAGGCCACCATCGAGATCCGCAGCAACCGCCTGACCGGGGAAATCTCGTTGTTCATCAACGACGAATTCGTGGTCCAGTGGAGCGAAGGCGGGACCGGCATCCGCGACCAGGCGAGCTATGCCGGCAAGGGCCCCGGCTTCGGCTTCGTGGTGCAAACCGAGGACTCGCCCGTGAAAATTTCCGATGTCATGGTCGCCGAGTGGAACGGCATGCCCGACTCCGCCCGCAGCCTGCAGGTGGACGAGCAGGACATCGTCCTGCTGGCCAACGGCACCGACCGCTTTTCAGGACGAGTCGCCTCGTTCCGCGATGGCAAACTCACCCTCGACGGCAAATACGGCCAATTCCAATTCCAGTTGGATGACATCGCGGAGATCCGCTTCGCCCGCAACCGGCTCGCCAAGGAAACCGATTTCCCCGCGGACAATTTGACGATCCGGCTCAGCCCGCTCGGCGAGGTCTCCGGCCGTCCGCTCTCGGGCAATGCCTCCTCGATCCGCATTCTCAACCCGGTCTGCGGGGAAATGAACTTCAACCTGGATTCCGCAGTCATGCTCGATTTTCAACCTTCTAACAATATCATCGATGACTGGGATGCGGATTTCTAACCTCAGAACCTGGCTGGGCCTCGTCCTCGCCGGCGGCACCCTCGGCGTACTCCGCGCCGACGATTTAACGCTGGCCGGCGAGGCCCGCCTGACCGGCACCGTCCGCTCGATCAACGAAGCCGGCGTGGTCGAGCTATCCAGCGCGCTGTCGCCCGAGCCGGTCCTGCTCAAGCCCGGGGCGGTCGCGAAAGTGGAATTCAGCGCCCCCGAGTCCGTGCCCATTCCGCCGGGCTCGCTGATCGAGCTGGCCAACGGCGACCTGCTCCCGGCGACCATTGGCAGCCTGGACGACAAGAACCTCAACGTCGTGACTGCGGACGCCGGGCGCTTGACCATCCCCCGGGCGGCCCTCAAATCCATGCAGCTCGGGATTCACCAGCGCAGGGTCATCTATTCCGGTCCGAAGAACCTGGAAGAGTGGAGCCGTGACGGCGAGGGCACCAGAAGCTGGACCTTCGCGAACAAGTCGCTCGTCGCAACCGGCCCGGCACAGGCCTCCAAAAATTTTGAAACGCCCCAACAGTTCATCCTCAAGTTCACCTTGAAGTGGCAGGCGAACCCTGGGTTCAAAATCTACTTCGCCGACCCGCTCACCCCCAAGGCCGGGGAGGTGGACCGCTACTACCTGCAATTCGCCGGTGCCGGGATGGAGATCAAACGCGAGTCCAGCCACGGCCAACACTTCCAAACCGTGATCATTTTGGCCGCGACTCCGGACAAGTTTCCCACCAACCAGGTTGACGTGGAAATCCGCGTGGATCGCACGACTTCACGGCTGCACTTGGTTCTCAACGGCGAGCCGGAAGCTGCCGGGGTTGACCCGGTCGGCAAGGCTCCCGTCGGCACCGGCGTGACCCTTGTTAGCAGCGCTCCTGCCGGGGCCAGTCAGGAAATCCTCGGCATCGAGGTGGTCGAGTTTGACAACACCCGGACCCGCCACCGTGCCGAAGACCGCGGCGATCCCGCTGCCGACAGCTTGATCAGCCGCGACGAAGACCGCTGGACCGGGCACCTCACCGGCATTCAACCGGGGCCGGATGGCGCGGTGTTCTCGTTCAAGAGCGATTTCCAGGAACAACCGCTGGAGTTGGCCGAAGCGGATGTCGCCACGATCTTCTTTGCCAAGCCCAAGCAAGAGGCGGCTCCCGGGCCGGTCCATCCGTTCGCCCTGCGCCTGCGCGGCGACGGCTCGCTCCATGTGTCATCCTGCACCTTCAGCGAGGACTTCATCTCCGCGCTGCATCCGTTGTTAGGCGCGTTGAAGATCAACCGCGCCGGGGTCACCGCCCTGGAGCGGCTGGATGCCAAACCCGAAGCCAAATCCGACCCATGAACCTCATTCCAGCAGCCGTTGTTTTGGCCGCCTCGCTCGCGCTGGCTTCCGCAGCGGAGGAGGTGAAATCGAGCGTGCGTTTTTCCAATAACGACCGGCTCTCCGGCTCGATGGAGTCGCTCTCCCCCGAGCGCTTGGTTTGGAACTCGCCGATCCTCGAAAAGCCCACCCCGTTTTTCCTCAAGAACGTACTCGATCTGACATTCGCTGCCGAACAGCCCGGGATCAAGGCCCGGCACGAAGCGGCGGTGACCCTGACCCGCGGCGATGTGCTCCGCGGCCAGCTCGTCTCGGTGACCGACGATCTCGTGGAACTCGACACCTGGTATGCCGGGCGTCTCAAGATCCACCGCCCGATGGTCGCCGATATCCGCATCGCCGAGCGGCCGGACCTCGTTTATCGCGGGCCCACCGGACTCGACGGCTGGACTCAATCCGGCAGCAAGCCCGCCTGGACCTATCAGAACTCCGCCTTCCGCTCGGCCGCCGCCGGCAGCATCGCCAGAGACGTGAACCTGCCCGACGAATGCAGCATCGCCTTCGACGCGGCGTGGAAGGGCTCGTTCTGGCTCAAGCTGGTGTTCTTCTCGGGTGACCTTGTTGATGATCGTCCCACCACCGGCTATGAAATGACTTTCCAGCAGCGCTCGGTGCAGCTCCGCAGTTGCAAGACCCAGCGGTATATCGGCCAGACGCCCAATGCCACCGCACTCCAGGAAAACGAAACCGCCCGCATCGAAGTCCGCGCCAGCGCGAAGTCGGGCACGATTTGTGTGTTTGTTGATGGCCAGATCATCGAAAAGTGGAGCGACCCCGAAATCGCCCGCAACGAAATTGGCCGGGGCATCCGTTTCGTCGCCCAGAACTCCTCGCCCTTGCAGATTTCGCGCATCGAGGTCGCCGCGTGGGACGGGGAAGTCGATCAACTGCCTGCGCCCCAAGCCGGCCGCGGCATGGCGCTGAACTGGATGCCCGGCGCAGCGGATTCCGACGAGGATGAAGCCCCCCCCGCTCCCGCGGAAAAGCCCGGCGGCAGCCGCATGGAATTGCGCAACGGCGACAGCATCGCCGGCGAGGTGGTCTCCATTACCGATGGCATGATCACCGTGAAAACCGCGTTTCGCGACGTGAAATTGCCGATCGAAACCCTCCGCTCGGTCGCCTTGAAACCGGTCGATCGCGACGAAAGCAAGCGCGAGAACGGTGATGTCCGTGGTTGGTTGCCCGACGGCTCGTCGGTCGTTTTTCGCCTCGACGCCGTCGCTGACGGAACTCTAACCGGCTATAGCCAGAACTTCGGCACCGCGAGTTTCAGAACCGCTGCCTTCAGCCGCATCGAGTTCAACATCTACGATCCCGACCTCGAGGACGTCCGCTCGGCCAACGGCTGGTGAGTTTGCTGCCCTGATAGATGATGCGTCCGACGATCATGGCGATTTCAGCCCGTGGAATGCCAAAGGTGAGAATTTGGCACAAGCGCTGCTCATCCCCGGTGAGCTTTCAATGAGAGTCGTTCATTATGGACTGGGTTCCGGATTTAAGACAATTGAGGGCATTTGTGGCCGTGGTGGAAGAGGGCAGTTTCACGCTCGCCGCCCGGCGGATTTTTGTCACTCAATCGGCGGTAAGTCATTCGTTGCGGACGCTTGAAGAGCAACTCTCGTGCCGTTTGTTAGATCGCACGGGAAAACGGGTGGCGGTGACGGCCGAAGGCGAGGTGCTGTTGCGACGCTGCAAGCGGGTCATTTTCGAGTTGGAACAAGCGAACCGCGATCTCGATGGCTTGCGCCGCTGGGGGCAGACCCGCATCCGCATCGGTGCCCCGCACAGTCTTTGTCATTTTTTAATTCCATCGGTTCTGCGGGAATTCCGCGATTGCTTTCCGCGGTGTGAACCGATCATCGAAGCCGGTGACACCACGGCTTTGCTTAACCGATTGGCCAACGCCGACCTCGATCTGGTGGTGGGCCTCAAACCACGGGGAAAGGGCGATGATGGCTACCGGCCGATGTTCAAGGATCGTCTCGCCTTCGTCGTCTCGCCCTTCCATCCATGGGCCGTTGATAGCTCGACGGTGCTGACTTCCATCACGGATCACCAGTTTATCATCTATGCCAAAGCCACTGAGACCCATCGGTTGATTGAGGAATGGCTGGAGCAAAAGGGCGGCAACGGGAAGAAGCCATTGGTGCTCGGAGACATGCAGGCGATCAAGGAAATGGCTAAACTCGGCATTGGCGTGGGAATCGTCGCGCCTTGGGTGGCCGCCCGCGAGATTGAGGATGGCAGTTTGAAAGTCGTCAACATCGACGAGCCCGGGATCGAGCGCGAGTGGGGAGTATTCCATTCGCCCAAGTGGGAACCGAGCCTTGTCGAGGAAGCCTTCATCGGCCTGTGTGAAATGGCATTCGCCGCGATGCCATCCACCTTTCCGGTATAGAGAAACGGGCCATCTCGGGTGACCGAAATGACCCGTTTCATGCAGTAGCCGATGATCAACTGTCAGAATGTATAGTCCAGTTCGATCGAGAACCGGGTGGTGTCCGGAAGTCCTGAGTTCGTCGGATTGTTCACATAGACATCTCCTCCAGATTTGAACACAGCGACCTTGGCGAGCGCCGTGAAGTGATCATCAAACTTCTTGGTAAGAACGGAATCGTATTCCCAGCCATAACCGCCCGAGACCGTGTTGTCGCCGAACGCGTGGAGGACATTCATCCATTTGATGCCCCAGAAGATAGGCATCGTGTGGGACACATAGACATCGGTGAGACCGTTGTGTGCGCCAGAGATCCGGGCAGGATCGGTGACGTCCGCGAATCCATTGAAGGTATGGACCGTGGCAAGCGGGGTCTTGAATCCCGCACCGAGGTTTTCCACACCGAGCGTCAGCGTCTGTTTGCAGAAGGTCTTGCTGGCGGTGACGTGGGCATATTGCGCGGTATCTTCTCCAAGGGTACCGGCCTTGTCTTGGTAAGCGAATTCGCCATAAAGATCGATGCCAGCAAGAGACCATTTGAAGCTGATTCCGAAGGTGTTGTTATCCCAAGCGCTGATATCATGGAAGTTCATGATATAAGCATAGCCGCCGAGAGTCAGGCCTTTGATTCCCGCGTAGGACGCATTGAACAGGTAAACACTCGCATCGACATCCTGGACGTTGGTGAATCCCGGGGTCAAGCCAATGGGCAAATTCGCGTCAGAACCGTAAATCCGGTTCACTTGGTCGATGTAAGCGGCATTCAGGGTGAGGCCGTCGAGCGACTTGTTGACGATGGAAAACGCGTCGAATGTTTGTTCGTTTTGGCGCCAGCCGACGTTGCCGATGAAAGCGGCATTGTCATAAATTATTTTCTGGCGGCCCACCTTGGCGGTCGTGTCGAATCCCTCGTATTGAATGTATCCTTGATTGAGTTCGTTGGTTTCCGGATCCGCGATGACGGTATTGTTCGGATTGTAGGGATCGGCGTCAGGACCGGCACCGCCGTTATAATCGTCCACGACGGCTTGGCTGAATTCCCCTTCGATGAGTGCGCTGAATCCGTTCCACGCCTGGGTTTTCAATCCGAGGCGCTCGCGGACGGTGAAGGCGTTGGATGTGTCCAGGTTCTCGGTATCGCCATATTCATAGCGGGCGCGGATATCAATGATGGGCTTGATCCACGGTTCGGGTTTGGCGACGATGGTGGTTTCCAAGTCGGGACTCCCCGCATGAAGCAGGCTGGCGGTGGATAAAAGCAACAGTGCTTTCGTTTTCATGGTTAGTGTTGGTGTGTTGGGAGCTTGATGGCGCTCATGAACCATTAGAGCGAGTGGCTGGCCAGAATGGCGGACTTGCGTGCCTGTTGAGTGATGGATTTCCCCATCCCGCATGAGGCGCAATCATGGGGACTGGATCACTCATGCAAGCCGAATACCAACGGGATGGTGATGCACCCATCATTCCGGGCAGCCACGGCGGCGGGGCAGGGGACTCGCATGGGCTTCAAGGATTCCCGGCTTGGATGAATCTAACGATGTCAGTCCGGCATTTCAGGAGATCGGGCGGGTTGAGATAAAACATGTGGCCGCCTTCGAAAAATGTGGTGGAAATGTTCTGCCGGACATTCGCGGGGAGATTGAACATGTGGCGGACCGAGTATGCGACGCCTTCCGGCGGAGTTGCTAGATCGGTGCGGCCGCCCATCACGAGAACCCGCAGATGGGGATTGTCCCTCATCGCAGTCGCCAGACGGTCGCTGAGATTGACAACCTCGTTGTTGGAGTTCCACCGCCACGGCTGGACCTTGGCCGTTAGAATTTCGTAGGGCTGGTCCTCCTTGTAGCCCAGCTCGCGACCGAGGTAATCGAGCATGGCGGTGGCAAACGCGCCGTAGGCCAAGGAATAGGACGGATCGTAGTTAGGAGACTCCGCCGACCTGTCGGTGGTGTCCCAGGCGACACGACCGTCGAAGCGACCGAGGACCTTGCCTTCCTTCCGCAACAGTTCACCCCGAAAAAACGTGGAATCGAGCCGCAAGTCACGAGCAAGCCAAGTGGCGGCATCGATGCCGGTCAAGCGCGCCAATTTATCGGCGACGGTCGTGCGGGTTGCAGGATCGAGCTCATTTCCCTTGAGCAAGGCCGCCGCGTATTCACCGAAGGCGAACTCGGTACTCTCCTTCACCAAGGCATCGCGATCACCTTGGATTTTCCGGTGAAAATGGGCGACGCCGGTCAGCGATGGCAGGAAAACCAGATACGCGAGATCATTTCCGTCGGCCTGCCGCAGGGTCGAAAAATCCAGCAAGGTCGATAGCAGAATCACCCCGTTGAGAGTCATCCCGTAGCGGGTTTGGAGGTGGCTGGAAAGTCCTGCGGCCCGGATCCCACCGTAGGATTCGCCCAGGATATACTTTGGCGACGCCCACCGGTCATGCTCGCTGACCCAGCGGCGGATGAAATCACCGACCGATTCGATGTCCTCATCCAGACCGTGGAAATCCCCAGGTTTCACGTCCTTCTCGGCGCGGCTGTAGCCGGTGGAAACCGGGTCGATAAATACCAGATCGCACGCATCTAGGATGCTCAGCGGGTTGTCTGCCACGCGAACCGGTGGCATGGGGGCCACCGTCCCGTCGCCAGGAAGCTTGATGATTTTCGGGCCGAGCACGCCGATGTGCAACCAGACGGCCGACGATCCCGGCCCCCCATTGAAAGCGAACATCACCGGACGCGTGGAAGCATCCTTGGTATCCGTGCGCACGTAGCTGGCGTGGAAAATCGAGGCCCGTGCTTTTCCATCGTCTTCCTTGAGCTGCAATTTCCCGGTCGTGACCTTGTAGGGGATTTTCACGCCGTTGATCGCAACTGTGGATTCGCGAACCACCGGCTCAATCACTTTGATTGGCGGCGCGTCCTTCGGCGGAGTCTCCGGAGGCTTCTCGGCATCAGGATTACCACTGGCGATCAGATTCAGAGCAGCGTAAACAGGCAGGATAAAGTGGCGCATGGGCCGGACCGTATGGATGGAAAGGGGGGTTGTCGATGAGCGGTTCACCCCCGCATCGCTTCGACCTCATCCCGCACCATTTTCACCAACTCCGGTGGACCAAGCACCTTCGCCTGACTCCCAAAGCTGAGAACCCAGCGCAAAACCTCCTCAAGTCGCCCAACCTCGAACCGGATTTCCACCCGTGACCCCTTCGCATTTTGGCTGGCGATTTCCTGAGTTGGGTGCCATCGGCGCTCTTGAGCCAGACGGGTGGCGTAGTCTTTCAGTTCCACCCGGACGATCGGGCGGGAAAAATCACCGGCAACGCTCCAGATGTTAAACGACTGCTTCAAGTAGTCATTGCCAACAAATTTTGGAGGCCGCGCAAACTTTTTGGTGGTGGCTTTGAATCGACTGATTCTTGGCAGCGAAAATGTGCGCTGGGCACCTCGTTCGAGATCATGTGCGATCAAATACCAGCCACCGTCAACCTCACCAAGATGCAGCGGCTGGACCCGCCTGGACTCCGCATGTTCCGCTCCCAGTTTTTGATAATAAAAGGTTGTAACAAGTTGATTAAAAACTGATTCTGCTATTTTACCAATGAGTTTCACATCGCGTGGGCTTTGCTCCACGGTCTTGCGGGAAAACGCCTCGTCGAGGTCGCTCCAGGCGAACTGGATTTTGCCCTGTATGCCACGGGTGAGTTTGCCAAACACCTGTTGCATCGCGTCCGTTAATGGGGTTCCGCGGACGGATTCCAAAGCCGTGCGAGCGAGATACAGCCCAGCTAGCTCTTCGGCCGTCGTTTGGAATACCGGGAAGTCCGACACGTCTTCGTCGTAACAATAGCCGTGCAATGAGTCCTCATATTTGACCGGAACAACTTGTTACAATATATGTAATGCGGAATCAAATATCCCATGTTCCATGGATCGCACGCATCAAGCTCCCTCCACAGTCGTGCCCCGCTAAGAATGGAATGCCACACCGGGCCGCCAGTCCGTGCTCATTTGCCAGCCAGTTTCGCGACCGTGGCGGCATCCAAGGTGAAATTCCCCGTGCCGAAAGGTTTCGGAGCTTCACCGGCGGCGATCTGATACTCGAAGGCTTTGACTGGTTTTTGTCCAGCCACGTCCGCCATCAAATAGACGCGGATGGTCATCACTTCCTTGCCGGTTCCCCCCTCGATTTTCTTCACTGAGTATTGCACCTCATTCTGGCCGTCCAAGGCGCCGCCAATCACGATTTCAGCCTCCTTGGCGTTGGTAAACCGATGTTGGCTGATCTTGTTGATCTGGACCTGCACCTCGCGTCCCGGGCAAAACACGTAAACCTTCGCCACGCATTTCGCCGGTGGTGCGGCGACCGGTGTCGGTGGGACATGCCCCGTAGGCTGGGCTTCCGGAGTCTCATTCAAATACTTGAGATTCCCGGCTGCCAGTTCCTTGCGCACTGCGGTGAGGGCCACCAGGTTGACAAAGTCCGCCCGATCATAGAGCCATCCCCCGCTGCCTTTGGTGAAGGAAAGAACCAGCAGGTTCTCGGACGGCTCCCCGCCCACGGCAAAGTCGATTTTCCCAAAGTAAGACGCTTTGGCGGTCGCGCCGTTCTGTTTGGCGTCGAGGAATTGGAGACCTTCGAGAGATGGCGGTGCTGCCGGCAAATCGAAAACCGCTGCGGGAAACGGCTGTTTCTCCGACACGATGCGGTTCCGCACCTCGATCCGCCGATGCTCGGCGGTGACCCTCTGCCAGATCGAAGCATCGCGCCGGATCATCGCTTCCCGCCACGCGCGATAGGTCGTTTCCAAGGCGGGACGCAAGTTCTCCTGCGCGGCTGCTAGAGAGGCGAAAACCAGCGAAAACACAAAAATCAGTCGATTCATACGCGAAACGATTGGACAAGACGGCCCAACCCACAACAAACAAATTGCAGGCCGATCTGATTTTGGGGCGGCAAGGGTATCAGCTATGAGCAGTATTTTGCAGAAAGTGGCGCCGATTGGCGAGGCGCGCGATCGTGAGATTTTGAAAGATGCTGCCACCTACGTCTATCAGCAACGTCCGCAGGGCGACGTCCTAGCCCATCTTTTTCTGCCGGAAAAAATGACGGACGCCCCCCGCCCGGTCATTGTCTTTTTCCACGGCGGCTTCTGGGATTCCCCCACGCCGACGCAGTTTGTCCCCCACTGCCTGCACTTTGCCGCGCGCGGCGCGGTGGCGATCGCGGCGGAAACCCGCACCTCGGCCAAACACGGCACCGGCCCGTTAGAAGCGATCGAGGACGCCCGCGATCTCATTCGTTGGTTGCGCTTGAATGCCGACACCTTCAATCTCGACCCCAACAAAATCACCCTCGGCGGTGCTGCCGGCGGTGCCTACCTGGCGCTGCTCGCCACCCTGCCAAAAGCCAAGAGCCTGCCGCCGGTTGATGGATTCGATTGTCATCCGCAGGCACTTATCCTTTTCAGCACGCTGATCAACACCGCTTCGAAGGGCCCTGCCGTCGAGCGTTTCCCGGACAGCCGAACGGCAAAGCGCCTGAGTCCCACGCACCTGATCCGCCGGAAGCTGCCACCGATGCTTTTTTTCCACGGGAAATCCGACCGGATCACCCCGTTTGACGAAGTGGACAAATTCCGCCGGCGCATGCGTTGGCGCGGGAACTCCTGCGAGTTGATCCACTTCGAGCGGGCGGATCACAGTTTTTTCAACTTCAATGTCAGCCATAAGAACTTCGAGCTGACCATCGGCGCTGCCGACCGCTTCCTCGTGGATCGCGGCTTGCTGTCGCCTGAGGAAAACGAGGAAATTTCCCGAGACTGACTGAATCCCGCCGACCCCAGCTCATGCGCGTCAAGTTAAGGGCGAACGGCCCTGATTCGTGGCCCAAGGAGCGGCGAAACGTGTTCGCCGATGTCCATGAGCTGGCAATGAGATGAGCGGATGCACGGGACATTGGCTTTTCATGGGCGTCGGCGGACGCGTTCCGCCGCTCCTTGATCTGTCCACTTGTCGGCGTTTGGAGGAATTCGCCCTTAACTGGACCGGATGGATCAAACCGTCACCCGATGGCGGTGGCTGCTAGACGAAATAAGTGTCCTCATGCGAATACGGCGGCGCGCAGCAACAGAGAAATTGCAGCGGCTCGATGGCGCGGATCTGGTGCCAGGCACCGGGCGGAATGAGGATGGCATCGCCGGGCGAAACCTCGCGCTCGACTCCGTCGATTTCCATCAGGCCGCGCCCGGCGGTAAGATAGTAAAGTTCCTCGCTGACCCGGTGGTAGTGGCGCTCCGTTTTAGCGCCCGCAGGCAAGGACGCTTCGGCCAGGCTTTGGTTGCGGACTGGCGCGTTGGACCGGTCCAGCAGGCTGCGGATCGTCGAGCCGTCCTTGGTGGTGAAAGGGACTTGCTGTCCGTGCTTGCGGATTTCCATGCGCCGAGGAAACCAGCTTGCCCGGCGGATATCAACCGGGGAAATGAGTCCTCAACCGGCACTTGCACTCCGCCCGCGCATCACCTAGAAATTTCGCCGATGAAACGCCGACTCGCTCTTGCCGCCCTCCTGTTTTTCCCTGTCATTGCCTCGTGCGAACCCGCGAAGGAGGCTGAAAAGCCCGCCGCGCCGGCCACCACCGCCAAGGTCTCGAAAGTCCGCTTGAAAACCACCAAGGGCGATATCGTCCTCGAACTCAATGCGGAAAAAGCCCCGATCACCGTCGAGAACTTCCTCGGCTACGTAAAGAAGAAGCACTACGACGGCACCGTGTTCCACCGGGTGCTCGACGGTTTTATGATCCAAGGCGGCGGCTTCAAACTCGAAGGCAAGAACCTTGTGGAAAAGGAAACCGGTAAGGGCATCGTCAACGAGGGCAAGAACGGCCTCAAGAACGACCGTGGTACCGTCGCCATGGCCCGCACCCCCGATCCTAACAGCGCCACCGCCCAGTTCTTCATCAACGTGGTGGACAACGCGGCGCTCAATTTCCCTAGCAACGGCGGCTATGCCGTGTTTGGCAAAGTCGTCGAAGGCATGGACGTGGTGGATAAGATCAAAGCCGTCGTGACCGATCCGCGGTTAGGCGAGGGTGTTCCGGTGGAGCCGATCACCATCCAATCCGCCAGCGTCGAGTAATGCAACTCTGGCTCTGCCCGTTGCTCGCCTTCCTGCTAGGGTCGATCCCCTTCGGCCTGATCATTGCCAAGGCCAAGGGCATCAACATCCGCGACCACGGCTCCGGCAACATCGGCGCGACCAATGTGCTGCGAGTCATCGGCAAGAAATACGGCATCACCTGCCTGTTTCTGGACGCGTTGAAGGGACTGATCCCCACTGTGATTGCGATTTCCTTGATCCGTTTCGAGGGAATTCACAATCCGATGACGCTGACCGGCCTGGCTCCCTATGCGCAGGACTTTCCGATGCTCACCGCCCAGATTTTCCAAGTGATCACCGGCCTGTGCGCGATCCTCGGCCACAACTATTCTCCGTGGGTCGGCTTCAAGGGCGGCAAGGGAATCGCCACTTCGGCGGGTGTCCTGATCGCGCTGATGCCGGCTGCCATCGTGATTCTGGCGGTGGTCTGGGCTGTCGCCTTTCTGGTGAGCCGTTACGTCTCGCTCGCCAGCATCATTGCCGCGGCCGCCTTGCCGCTGGTGACGCTCTGGGGCTCGTGGTTTCACGGAAAAATCCAGAACGGCACCTGGAACAAACCGCTTTTCATCTTCAGCCTGATCATCGCCGTGCTCGCCATCTGGAAACACCGGACCAACATCCAACGCCTCCTCGCCGGCACCGAACACCGCTTCACCCGCAAGGCCAAACCCACCCATGTCTGAATCCAAGTTCTCCTCCGCCGCCATCCTCGGCTCCGGCTCGTTCGGCATGGCCATGGCCAAGCTGCTCGCTCCGAAACTCGAATCCATCATCCTCATCGGCCGCGATCCCGCCACAGTCGCAGCCATCAACCGCGAGCACAACAATCCCCACTATCTGAGCGATCTCCTGCTCGATGAAAACGTCCGTGCCTCCATGGACATCGGGGACGCGCCCGCCCATCCGTTAGTTCTTTTCGCCGTGCCCACCTCCGCCACCCGCGAGGTGGCACAAGCGCTGGCTGCCGCCGGCCTGCCGCCCGCCACCACCCTGCTGTCCTGCGCCAAGGGCATCGAGAAAACCACCGGTGCCCGCATGAGCCAGATCCTGCGCGAGGTGTTTCCGCATAATCCCATCGCCGTTCTATCAGGTCCTAACCACGCCGAGGAAATAGCCACTGCCAAGGCCACCTGCGCCGTCATCGGCTCGGACGACCACGACCTCGCCGTCCGTCTCCAGGATCTCTTCACGTTCCCCCACTTCCGCTCCTACACCAGCGACGACCTCGCCGGCATCGAGTTCGGCGGCGCGGTGAAAAACGTTTACGCCATCGCCGCCGGCATGGCCCACGGCCTCGGCCTCGGCGACAACGCGGTCGCCGCCCTTGTCACCCGCGCCCTCGCGGAAATGACCCGCCTCGGCATCGCCCTCGGCGGGCGGATGGAAACCTTTGCCGGGCTTTCCGGCGTCGGCGATCTCATCGTCACCTGCTTTTCCCAACACTCGCGCAACCACCGCGTCGGCCTCGCGCTGGGCAGCGGCAAATCCCTGGACGAAGCCGTCGCCGCGCTCGGCATGGTGGCGGAAGGCGTGCCTAACACCTTGTCCATCCACGAAGCCGCCCGCCGCGTCGGCGTGCGCACCCCGATCATCGACGCCGTCTTCGCCATCCTCTACGAAGGCAAATCCGCGCCGCTGGCGATGAAAGAACTCCTCACCCGCGACCCGCGGCCGGAATACAGTTAGAATCCGCATCTTCGCCCGCACGCTGTCGCGGAACTGCCAGCCCAACCACCAGCCTGCCAACGCAGTTGCAGGCCTTTTACCAGGTCGGGAAATACCCTATTAGAAGAAAGGGCCGGTGGACGACCCTAAAAGGCTATGACAACAAAACGCTTTCTCATCATCGCCTGGGCAGCTTCCCTTGCGCTTCGCAGATCCCCACTCAGACGATCACATTGGTAACCACACTACTCGATCCGGTCGCCTATCCATTGCAACAACTTGGCGAGCTATATCTTCAGCGTTGGAGCGTCAAACTCCACTTCCGCGAAATCAAAATCACCCTCGGCATGGATGTGCTGCGCTGCCAGACTCCCGCGATCGTGGAAAAAGAAGTCATGATGCACGCCGTTTCCTACAACCTCGTGCGCTCGCTGATGCAGGAAGCCGCCCCAAGCGTGCATCCTCGCCGGGATGTCCAAACCACGCCCCGCCAATTCCTTGACACCTGCGGACCGGGAAAACAGTCTTATTTTCATGCCAAGCACTACTTCCTATTACGCCGGTCTCGACATCGGCGGCACCACCGTCAAGGCGGTTCTGGTCAATCACCTCGCCGAGCAAGTGGGGCCGCTGGCTGAAGTCCGGAGCATGGTGAAAGACGGTTATGAGGCGACGTTCGGGCAGCTCGATTCCGCGCTCGACCAGCTCGCGGCGGCAGCCGGCATTGAACGCTCGGCCATTGCCGGGATCGGCCTGGACGTGCCCGCGCCTAGCAGCGACGGGGTGATCTGGGGCCGCGCCAACCTCGGCGAGGATTGGGTGGGCACGGACATAAGGGGCAAGCTTTCCGCGCGCACCGGCATCCCGGTTTTCATGACCAATGACGGCAACGCGGCCGCGCTGGGCGAGTATGCGCTGCGCCACAAGCACCACGGCGGCCTGTTGTTAGTCGCGCCGGGAACCGGCCTTGGCGCCGGCCTGGTCCTCCCCGGCGGCCGCAGTTACGAGGGGGCCAACGGCCTGGCGCTTGAAACCGGCCACATCAGCGTGCCGTTCCGCGAAGACGATGGAAGTCTGCCGCAGTGTTCCTGCGGACTCAAAGGCTGCGCGGAAGCGTGGGTCTCACTGGTGGCGCTGCGCCGCCGCTTGCGGCTCGAACTGGCCAAGCCGGAATGGGCAAGCCATCCGCTCAACGAGGGCGACACACCGGTGGAAGAAAAGGCCTTCAAGCTGCGCGATTTCGCGGAGAAGGGCGACGCACTGGCAGTGCAGATTTTCAAACAACAGGGGTTCATCCTCGGCTACGCGATCGCCGATATGGTCCGCACGCTCGATCCCGGTCTGGTCGTCATCGGCGGCGGTCTGGCAGAAACGTCGTTCCGCGACCAATACATGGAATGGATCCAGGAAGGCTTCGCCGAACGCGCGTGGCCGGTTTACCGGTTCAGTCCGCTCGATCCGGAGAACGTGACGACACAGTTCGAATGGGCGATCGGCGGCGACGCCGCAGCCGCGATCGGCATGGCCTACACGGCGCACGAGCTGTTTCAGTGAAGAGAAGTTGATGGTGTACGGTTGATAGTTGATAGTTGATGGAAAGACGGAGCCCCCGCTCTTCCTCTTCTCTGCCTATCAACCATCAACTCTCAACTATCAACCTTCTTCCACCCCCGCCAGGCGTGGACGAAGAACGCCGCAGCGAAGAGGAACATGAAGAACGAGAAAAACTGGCCCTTCGAGAATGCTCCCACCATAGCGGCATCCGGCTCGCGAAAGTGTTCGCCGAAGATCCGGAAAATCGCATAGAGCGCGAAGAACAAGCCGGTGAGCAAACCGTCCGGTGCATTGCGGAATTTCACCCTTACGACATAGAGGATGATGAACAGAAGCAGCCCCTCTAACATTCCTTCGTAAAGCTGCGAGGGATGGCGTGGCTCGAGGTAAGGCGCAATCGCATCGTTGACCGCGTGCGAGTGACGATGCGCATCCAGCAGGGCCTCGAAATAGGTGGACCTGGCATACGGGTAGTCCTGGTTGGTCGCGGTTTCCAATGCCTGATAGACAGGGCCTAGTTTCGGCTCCACCTGCGCGGCGGCGGTGGCGGCCTCGTTGAAGCGGTCGAATTCAGGTGCCTTGGCATCCATCAGAGTCCCCGGAAATTTCACCGCCCAGCCGACACCAGTAGCCACCCGACCGTAGAGCTCGCCGTTGATAAAATTCGCCATCCGTCCGAAAAATAACCCGAGCGGAGCGACCACGCATAGCCCGTCACCGAGGCCGGTCCACGTCACTTTTTCCTTCCGGGCATAGAACCATGTAAAAATCACCAACCCAAGAATGCCGCCGTGGCTGGCCATCCCGCCTTCCCAGACGCGGAAGCCCAGCAGCGGATCCGCTTTGATTGCGGGCCACCACCTAGGATCCAGAACCCCGTCCTTAAAATAAAAGAGCACCCAGCCGAGACGCCCGCCGAGGAACACGCCGAACAAGGCCGCCGCCGCGATGAAGTCGGCGGTTTTCTCCGGTTTGAGGACCCAGAGTCCGCGTTGGGCGAAATTCCGCAGCAATAGGAAGCCGCCGACAAAGCCCATCAGATAGGCGATTCCATACCATCGCAACGCCAGCCCGCCGTAAATCGGCAGGGCGATCGGATCCAGATTATGCACGTAAGTCGCAAACACGGGCGCAGCTCACACCATCCCCGCGCGGCTAGCAAGCCGGGATCAATTTCCATTCTTCGGGGTAGGAATTTGCAAATTCCTGCCTAGACTTTTCCCATGCCGAGTAAGAAGGAACTCCTTGACCTCCAATTCATCGATGCACGCCACAAGCTCATCGACATCGCCGCGTTCCTGGACCGGATCGAACGCCATCCCGGCGACGAGGACTACCGGTTCACCGCAATGAAGAACGCGCTGCCGATCCTGCTGTCAGACCGCCCCGACCGCGCCCGCGCCGTGTTGGAATTCTTTTCGGACCACACCACGGAGGTTTCCGAGAGTGCGCCGTTCCAAGGTGCCTTCGGAGCGGCTCTTCCGGAAAGAGAGTTGAGAGTTGATGGTTGATAGGCAGAAAGCCGCAACTCTTCCTCTTTCCATCAACTATCAACTCTCAACCATCCACCCTCTTCCCCGCATGAAATACATCGAGCCACACGGCCACATGGTCAGCCGGACGACCGACGACTACGAAAAGCTCGCGCTGTCCGGCTGCGAGGCGATTTGCGAACCGGCGTTCTGGGCCGGATTCGACCGCTCGTCGGCGGACGGATTTTACGACTATTTCCGCCAGCTAACGGAATACGAGCCGAAGCGCGCGGCGAAATACGGCATCAAGCATTACTGCTGGCTGTGCATCAATCCGAAGGAAGCGGACGATCCCGGATTCGCCCGCGAGGTGATGAGCCTGATCCCGCAGTTCCTCGATTGTCCGACGGTGTTAGGGATCGGCGAGATCGGGCTGAACAAGAACACGCGCAACGAGCTGGAGATCTTCGAGGCCCACGTCCAGCTCGCGCTGGATCGGGATTTGCCGATTCTCATCCACACGCCTCACCTCGAGGACAAACTCAAGGGCACCAAGTTGATCCTCGATTCACTCGCCTCGTTTTCCAAATTGGACCGCAGCAAGGTGATCATCGACCACGTCGAGGAACACACGATCTCCCACGTGCTGGACGCGGGCTACTGGGCCGGTATGACACTCTATCCGGAAAGCAAATGCTCGCCGAACCGGGCCATCGATATGCTGGAAATCTACGGCTCCGAGCGCCTATGGATGAACTCCGCCTGCGACTGGGGCCACTCGGATCCGCTCGCCGTGCCGAAGTGCGCGCTGGAAATGAAACGCCGCAAACACACGGCGGAGGAGATCGAGAAGATTGTCTATCAGAACCCACGCAGGTTTTTGAGCCAGTCGCCGAGGTTCACGAAATGAGTGCGCCGGATGACAAACCTTCGGACTGCGGGGACACGTCCCCGCAGTCCGAACCCAACACCAATCCATCCCCATGAAATTCCAGCAATCCCACCTGTCCTACTGCACGAACATCCACCCGGCGGAGACGTGGGCGGAAACTTTCGCGGTGCTGCGAACGCATGTCCTCGCGGTGCGGGAGCGACTGCGAGCCAGCAGTTTGTTAGGCGGGAACGATCCGTTCGCCATCGGGCTGCGGCTGTCGGCGGTGGCGGCGCGGGAATTGTTAGCCGGCGATCATCTCGCGAGGTTCAAGGAGTGGCTGGTGGAAACGAACACCTATGTTTTTACCATCAACGGGTTTCCCTATGGCAGCTTCCACGGCACGCGGGTGAAGGAGCAGGTTTTCAAGCCGGACTGGACGGAGCGGGCGCGGGTGGATTATACGAAGGATCTGTTCCGGATTCTAGCAGCCATCGCGCGGCCGGGGACGGGGGCTTCGGTTTCGACCTTGCCGGGTTCTCACAAGACTTTCCATGCGGACGAAGCGCCGATCCGCCGGAATCTAATCGAACTGGCGAAATGGCTGGAAAACCTTGCGGAGCAAACGGGGCATGATTTCCACCTCGGGTTGGAGCCGGAGCCGCTCGGGCATTTTGAAAACACGGTGGAGACGCTGGCGTTTTTCGAGCGGTTGCACGCGGAAGTTCCAGACGCGGACGTCCTCCGACGGAGGATCGGCGTGAACTTCGACACCTGTCATTTCGCTCTCGAATACGACGACGTCCGGGCGTCGCTGGATGTCATGGTGAACTCGGGCATCCGGATTTCAAAGATCCACTTGTCCAGCGCACTCGCCTTCGATCCTCGCGTTCCATCTGCCGTCGCGGCCATCCGTGCGTTCGATGAGCCGACGTATTTCCATCAGGTTCTGGTGCTCACCGGCGCGGCAACCATCAGCCGTTTCGTGGATCTGCCGGATTTTCTGGACGCCGACGAGGTCGCAGGAGCAGTCGAGGCACGGGTGCATTTCCACATCCCGCTGGATTCGGAGCCATTCCCGCCGCTGCGTTCGACGCGGCGCGACGCGGCAGCGGTACTCGCTTGGCGTCGCGACAATCCACTCGCCTGCCAGCACTACGAGATCGAAACCTACACCTGGGGAGTTCTGCCCGATGGACTGCAGCGCCCGGTGGAAGAACAGATCGCCGGGGAATACGCCTGGGTATTGGGAAAGGCATGAGTTGCCAGATCGCGGAAACCGGTATTTCCTAGCGCCCATGTCCGACATCAAAATCACACTCCACACCACCGCCGGCGACATCAATGCCCGGCTCTTCGCCTCGCAAGTCCCGGTCACGAGCGCCAATTTCCTGAATCTCGCCAAGCGCGGCTACTACGACGGCGTCGCATTCCACCGCGTGATCGCGAATTTCATGATCCAAGGCGGCGACCCGACCGGCACCGGTTCCGGCGGCCCCGGTTACAAGTTTGCCGACGAGATCGACAGCTCGCTCAAGCACACCAAGCCCGGCATTTTTTCGATGGCCAACGCCGGCCCTAACACCAACGGCAGCCAGTTCTTCATCACCCACGTCGCGACCCCGCACCTCGACAGCAAACATGCGGTCTTCGGCGAGGTCATCACCGGCCAAGACGTGGTCAACAAGATCGCCAAGGGCGACAAGATCACCTCCATCGACATCCTCGAAGACACCACCGCGTTGTTCGAATCCCAAAAGGACAATCTGGAGCATTGGAACTCGATTTTAGACCGCTGAATCCACCGCGAAATCAAGTTTGTTAGGATTTACTAACTATCCATTCATCCCCGTCGCGCCCTAACAGGGAGCGGCGGGGATTTTTCGTTTGATCCGCAAATACTTATTTTCTAGCAACTTACAGGATTGCCGAGCGGAAACCGCGATTTCAGGTCACCCTACGCGATCGCGTAGGGTTCTCCGGACTTCTTGATTTTCTTTCGGGCAGGGCTTTCAATAGCTTCGTCAGTTCGCAAGAGCAGACACTCCCCCTAAACAATATGAAACATACCCACTCCCCCCGTGGTGGACGCCTGATGATCGCCGGCCTTGCCGGTATCCTCTCATCCGTTTCCGCCTTCGCCGCAGACATTCCAACCGGCACGCTCAATGTGGACCGCTCTTTGGTTCAAGTCGGCAGCCGCTCACAACTCGATTGGAAGATCAAGTATCCCGGACCGCGCTCAACTGAAACGCTAACGATGCGCGTTCGCGTGCTCGGCTCCTCGTTCCAAAAATACAAGAACAATAGTGGTGGCGGCAACAACATCGACGGAGTCGACGCCGACAATCCCAAAAATGGTACCGTGGATCCATCCGGCACCTACGACGATGAGAAAAATCTCGGCCGAGCGTCCAACCCCATCCCGCTTCCGGTGGAAGTGATGTGGAGCCTCAACAATTCATCGTTGACCCGGCTCTTCTACGGCACCACACCCGATGTGAATCCATCGACGATCGTTCTCAGCACCGTCGTCAAACCTACCGACGTCGTCCATTTCGGAGCTCATGGTTTCCGCGACGGTGCGTGGCTGCCGTTCTACAGTACCGCCGAGTCCACGCAGAACGTGGTGGTACTCAACAATGGAGACACTGTTCCGCGTGTGGTCCAGCAAAGCTTCATCCAAAACATTCTCAAGCCGTACCTTGCTTCGAACAATACGGTGAAGATCGGCACCAAGGATCTGATCATTTTGATGGAGCTGGGCCAAACCAACCCGATCTACGCTGACTTCAATCTCCAGGATCTCATCCTCCTCGTGACATTCGAATAGGTCAAATAATCCCCGGAGTTCCCCCCCATGAAAACCACGCTCATCCTGTGTTTGCTGGCTAACAGCACCTTCGCCACAGTACCGATCCTCCCCCGCATCACTCCCGCTGAATTGGCCAAACTTCAGCAAAACAATCCTAGAACCCTCTTGCAAACGCCGGCCAAGGGTGAGACCAACGTCAGCCGACCTGAGGACCAATCCATCATCAAGCAATCGGCGATCTTGGTCGATGGGAGCCATTGGACGCTGGTTCCCAAGGGGGCGGTGATCTTTCTTCCCGAAGCGATGAAAAGCCGCGTGGACGCCAAGCCCGCCGGAACCCTGCTAGCCTGGACGGCTTTCCTCGCGAGAAATCAAGCCTGGATCACCACCACTGATGTCTCGTTCGAGCAAGCTACCGGCAAGAAGCCCCTGCAACCGGAACACGTCGCCTTTTGGGCGAAGCAAGACAAGGTTGTCATCGCCACCCATCAAAGCGGCCCAATATCGGTCCGCGTCAAAAAAGAAGCCCCATCCCCCCCAACACCATGAAATCACTCCCCCTTCTGCTAGTCGCCCTCTCAATCAACGCAAGCGCACAGCTTAACGGTTTTCAAAGCTTCATCCGTCAGACCCAGCAACCGGAGACCCCGGATTTGATTCCTATCGAATGGGACATGCCGGTGGAAGCCGTCGGAAACGATTGGTCAAAGCTGGAAATTGAAAGCAAAGGCGCGTTGTTCCAGCTCTGGACCATCGAACAGGCCACGACTAAAGAATATCTTTTGGATCAAAAATTCGTCGCTGCCTATCTGCCGAAAGCCGATATCAAGATCTCCACCTTGGATCCCTATCTGCCCGTCCACCGCACCCGCGTGGACCAGCCGTTCACGGTGACAATCCAAGTGGCCGACCTACTAACTGGAACAGGGTTGCCAGCTTCCTCCACCAAGGTTCTGTTGGAACAACACATCCAGTCGTACGTTGCCGAAAACGTCTCGCTAGAACCCGCCGTCGTGGCCGCCAACACGCCTATCAGTTCTTCGTATATCACCCAGAACGGTTCGACCGTCGTGAGCTACATGTCGAAGCTCACAGCGGCCGATCCCACCAAGGCAATGGGTGAGGAACACTTCATCGTCCACGCCCTGCCCGATGGCCCGACCATCCAGACGCAGATTGCCTCGGCTCACGTGCAAGTCTGGCCGGTCGCGTCCGGTAAGATTTACGGGATCAAGCCAGGTGAGGAACTCCGCTATCTAATTCCCACGCTCCAGCTCAACCTCAATGACCTCTATCCCCGCAGCGACACCTATCTGATGGTGTATGAAGGCACACAGATCAATGGCGTTCAGGGCAAGCTCGTCAAATCCTTCCCGGTAGATCGCGACCGCAGCGTGACCGCAATCCTTGAAGTGACCGAACTCTCCGCATTAATTGGCGCGGACGGCCCCTACACCATTGCCCTCATGAGCGAGACCGTTTACGGGCTGGAACTGCTTTGCGCTCCCATCCCGTTCAGTGTGAAAAGGACGATTGCGGTCAACGCGATGCAGGTCAATTTCACCGACGACTCCGAGGCGAGCATTCCATAAACTTCCCCCAATGATAAGCCGGTCGGTGCGATCGGAGGATACCGTCCCCCCGGATTTCCTCCTGATCGCCCGACCGCTTCATTTTGCCCCCTACCAGCGGGGACAAATCCGCACTTCATCCGACTCGACACACCCTGCGATCCGGGCAGAGTTTGCGCCATTCCATCCAACAAACTCATGTCCGATTTCCTCGTCATTCCCCGCCAAGACCACGACTCCCTTGTTTCCCGCGCCTATCAATTCCGCGGCTACAACGCCGGGGAAGCTGCGGAAGGCGCGAAACTCGCCGCCGAGGCCGCCCGCCATGGCATCCGCACCCACCATGCGCTCAAGGCTTTGCACCTCGACCATCTGCTCGGCTCGGCCGTCGGCGGTTGTATCCCGGGCGCGGAAATCGAAGTCCTGCCATCCCGTTTCCCCGCCTCCGAGCGCTGGAATGCCAATAAGAAACTCGGTCAATCCGTCGCCTATCGCGCCATCGACCGCGCCATCGAACTCGCCGACCAATACGGCATCGCCCAGATTTCCGTGGACAATGCCTTCCACTACCTCTGGGGCGGCGGCTACGTGATGGAAGCCGCCGAACGCGGCTATTTTGCCTACACCAACTGCACTTCCGCCCTCGCCGAAGTCCTTCCCTTCGGCGGGAAATACCCGACTCTCGGCACCAACCCGCACTCATGGGGCATCCCCAGCACCGAGGCTAACGGATTCCCGATCGTGATGGATTGGGCCACCTCCACCGTCGCCATGGGTCGGGTCCAGGCGCTCAAACGCGAGGGAAAAATGCTCCCTCCCGGTGCCGCCGTCGATGCCAACGGCCAACCGACCATCGACCCGAACGAAGTCGCCGCACTCCTTCCCTTCGGCGGTCACAAGGGCTATGGCATGTCACTGCTGAACGAAATCTTCGGCGGCTTGATCGGCGGCTCGCTGCCCACCATCCGCGGTCGGCAGACTGACATTGCGGGCGAAAAGAACACCCCGGTCTTCTATTTCCAAATCATCCACCCGGAAGCGATGTCATGCGGCAAGTTCGCCCAAGGCCGCAGCCAGATGGAAAACCTCAAGGCCGTCATCGACGACATCCTCGGCCACGGCAACGATGCTTCCATGCTTCCTGGCCAGATCGAAGCCGGTGCCCGCAAGCGCTCCGACGAGGCGGGTGGCCTGCTTTTCACCGCAGCCGAAGTCGGCGAGTTCAACGAAATCAACGCCGAACTCGGCCAACCCGCTTGGGACGTCGGCCAGCTCGCACGAGCCTGAGCGGACGATGGGTTCACAAAAAAACCGCAGGCCGGTCAAATCCGGCCTGCGGCGAGTGATGGTTCCGGTCGTCAGTTAGACCGGAATTGGCTTATTCAGGGGCAGCGGCGTCAGCAGGCTTGGCACCGTCGCCACGCTTTCCGCCTGGGCCGCGTGGGCCACCTGGACCCATTGGGATTTCTTCGCCGGCATCGCGGGCCGCCTTCACTTCCTCGGGATCAAGTTTGCCGTTCTTGTTGGCATCGTATTTTTCGATGAGAGCCTTGCGCTTGGCTTCCATGTCGGCACGCATCGCCTTCTTTTCGTCGTCGGAGAGCTTGCCGTCGCCGTCCTTGTCATACTTCTTAAGCATTTCCGCCTGACGCGCTTCGCGCATCGCCTTGACCTCGTCGGGCGAGAGCTTGCCGTCGCCATCCGTGTCATACTTCTTGAGCACATCAGCAGGGATCTCGCGCTGCGGGCGGTCCGGACGCTTCGGTCTTTCGCCTTGGGCTGGCGGTGGGGGGGGTGGGGCTGGAGCCGGGGCAGCATCTTGGGCTGTGGCAAAGCTGCAGGTGCCGATCAAGGCGCCCAGGGTGATTAGTTTGGTTGCGTTCATCATATATTTTGGTTGGAGTTTCGAGGTCTTTTCAAGACCTCGTGCGGTCGTCAAACCGCGTTCTTGGAAAAAGGTTGCGCGGCGGCGGATGGAATGAGTTGCCACGCCCGCCGGGGCCGTCTTGGATGCCGCCGACAATGGCCGAAACCCCGACGCCTCCCGCCCAATCCAAAGCGCTCGTCTTCGCCCGCCGCAGCGCGAGCACCGTTTTCCTATGGGGGCTGGTCACGGCGATTTTTTTCAGCCACCGGTCGTGGGGTGTGCTCGGCCTGATCGGCGTGCTGGCGATGATCGCGACCGTCGAATATTTCCAAATGCTGCGGGCGGCGGGAGTGAAATGTTTCCCGCGCTTCGGGATCCTGTTAGCGGCGGTTTACAGCGGCGGGATTTATTGGCATTTCCTGCGTGGCGGCACAGCGGTGCCGCAGGACGTGGACGCGGTGGCGGTCTTCATCGCGGTCGCGGTGCCCTTCGCCCTGCAACTGCGCTATCCGATCTGCGGAATCGAAGGCTTGCTGGCGGTCGCGGCGAATTTACTCGGCTTCGTTTACATCGCGTTCCTATTCAATTTCGCGGCGCGGGTCACCTTCATCGCCCCCGGCGCCAACTCGGTGCCCGGCCTGGTCAGCAACTCGGGGGCGTTCCTGTTGTTGTGGCTGTTAGCCGTGACGAAGTTCACGGACATGGGAGCCTACGTCGTGGGTTCGATGATCGGGCGACACAAGATGATCCCGCACGTGAGTCCCGCTAAGACCTGGGAGGGTTTCGGCGGGGCCTTGCTGTTCGCGCAGCTCGCCGCCTGCGGGCTGTATGCGTTGTGTCCGGTGGATCTCGCGTTTTTCAAAAGCTGGGGGCATGTGGTCCTGCTCGGGGGGCTGTTAGCCATTCTCGCCGTGATCGGAGACCTGGCGGAAAGTGTGCTCAAGCGCGCGATCAACGCCAAGGACTCGGGCACCATGCTGCCGGGCATCGGCGGCTCGCTCGACCTCATCGACAGCCTCTGCTTCACCGCGCCCGCCCTCTATTTCTACCTGAAATGGGTTCTCCTTCCCGCCGCATGAGCTCCCCGCCACGCAAACGCCGGGTCGTCTTGTTAGGTTCCACCGGTTCCATCGGATGCTCGACGCTCAAGGTGGCTCGCGAGTTGCCCGACGAGATCGAAATCATCGCGCTGGCCGCTTGCGGGAACTGCGAAAAACTCGCCACCCAAGCCCGCGAGACGGGCGTGCGCCATGTGGCGATTTACGATGTCTCGAAAGAAGCGGAACTCCGCGCCTTGCTCCCGGCCGGTGTGCAAATCCACCTCGGCGCGGATGGCCTGCTGGAGCTCGCCAGCCTCGTCGGAGCGGACATCGTACTGATCGCCATCGTCGGCACCGCCGGTCTGCATCCGGCTCTGGCCGCGATCGAGGCCGGCAAGGATTTGGCCATCGCCTCCAAGGAAATCCTCGTCATGGCCGGGGAAATCATCACTGCCGCCGCCGCCAAGCGCGGAGTCAAACTGCTGCCCGTCGATAGCGAGCACAACGCGATTTTCCAATGCCTCGACGGCCACCGCAGCGGCGAGGCGGAGGTCGCCCGTCTCATCCTAACAGCATCCGGCGGGCCGTTCCGCACGCTGCCATCCGCTCAAATCGCCAGCGTCACCCTCGCCCAGGCCCTCAAGCATCCGACCTGGGAAATGGGGCCGAAGATCACCATCGACTCCGCCACCTTGTTTAACAAAGGCCTCGAAATGATCGAAGCCCGCTGGCTCTTCGGCATCGGCATGGAGCGCATCGACGTGGTCGTCCACCCGCAGAGCATCATCCACTCGATGGTCGAGTTCACCGACGGCTCGGTGCTCGCCCAGCTCAGCCGGACCGACATGTGTTTCCCGATCCAATACGCGCTGACCTGGCCCAGGCGTGTTAGAGGCGGACTGCGCCCGCTGGATTTCCCGGCCCTGGCGAAACTGGAATTCGAGGCTCCGCGCACCGCAGATTTTCCCGCCATCGATCTCGCCCGCCGCGCCGGTCTAACCGGTGGTGCCTTGCCCGCCGTGTACAATGCTGCCAACGAAGTCGCCGTCGAGGCCTTCCGCGCCGGAAAAATCCCCTTCCCCGGCATCTGGCAATGCGTCGCCGCCGTCATGGACGCCCACTCGGTCCAGCCGTCCGCCACCCTGGAGTCCGTGGTTGCGGCGGACCGCCTGGCACGCGAGACTGCCGCAGCTTTCGTCACCGGACTTGCATGAGCCAGCGCTGGAATCTCAAATCTTGAATCTCAAATCTTAAATTTCCATGTCCCGCCTGATCCGACTCATCGCCTTCATTCCCCTGCTGGCATTCTCACAGACCCACGCCGCCCCGGCGGATGCCCAGCGCATCCAGAAATCCTATCAGCTAGCGATGGACAAATGGTCGTTGGAAATCCGCATCGCAGCCACTCCCGCGGAACAAACCAAAGCCTGGAACAGCCGTCCCGATGCCACGCTCTATGCCAAGGACATGTGGACCGCCATCGGCCAAGCGCTCGACCAGGAATGGACGCTGGAGCCTGCCGCGTGGTTCCTGCGCATCACCCCCGGGCTGTTAGCCTTGAACGACACCGGCGCTTCCGGTCCCCGTTTCGCCAAGGAGGGCGAGACCATCCGCAAGGCCGTCGAGACCCAACACTTGAGCAGTCTCAAGCTCACCCCGATTTGTTTCGCCCTCGCCTCCAGCCCGGACCCTCGCTCGCTTGCCCTGCTGGAAAAAATCCAAACCAGCCACCCCGATCCGAAAATCCAAGGCGTCGCCGCGCTCGGCGCCGCCATGCAACTCAAGTCCATCGGCGACGATGCCGAGATCATGCGCAAGCGCCTCACCTACCTCCGCAAAGCGATCATCCAGAGCTCCGATGTCGAGTTCGATGGCACCACCGTCGCCAAGCTCGCCGAGGACGAACTCTACATCATCCGCTTCCTCACCAAAGGCCGCGTCGCCCCTGACCTTGTCGGCGTCGATTCCGCCAAGCGCCCGCTTTCCCTATCAGCTAACAAGGGCAAGGTCGTGGTCCTGCTGTTCTGGAACAGCAATGTCCCCGACGCCCATCGCGTGGTGGAGATCACCACCGCCATGGAGAAAAAGTTCCAAGGCCGCCCGCTCGCGATCATCGGCGTCAACAACGATCCCGTTGACAAACTCCGCACGCTCCAAGCCGACGGCACCGTGCCATGGAGCAATTTTTCCGATCCGGAAAACCAACTCGCCAAGGAATATCGTGTCGGCACCTGGCCGCTCGTGTATGTCCTGGATGGCGAGCGGAAAATCCACTACGCCGGAGCGCCCGGCTCGTTCGCGGATCTAACGGCCGAAGCGCTGCTGTCCGAAGCGAAGCCGGTGGAATAGCCCCCCTTCCCTGCCAGAAGCAAAAACGGCGCCGGCCGCCTGGTCCCGACCGCCCCGTATCTAGCAACCCGCCAGCCGTTCGCGGCTTGCGCGGTCATCCAGCATTCCACCGCCTCCGCCTCCGCCGCACCCGCCGGGTGGCCAGGATAACAGATCACCGACAGCACGCCACCGGACTTCAGCAACCGCGCCGCAACCTCAAGCGCGGCCAGCGTCTCGCTGGATTCAGTGGTCAGCTCATGATTCTCCCCTGGCAGATAGCCGAGGTTGAACATGATCACCGCCACCGATCCCCCAACCGCGTGGTCGGCCATTCTCGCGTGGGAGTCGTGGATAAACTCCACCCATCCGACGTCTCTCACCCTCGATCTAGCGGAAACGAGCGCGGCCTCCTGCACGTCGAAGGCCAGCACTCTTCCTTCCCGCCCGACACATTCCGCTAGAAAAACCGTGTCATGGCCGTTCCCCGCTGTCGCGTCGATCACCAGCTCGCCCAGCTTGATCAGCGGCTTGAGAATTTCCTGCGCCAAAGCGGTCGGCCGCGGCGGAAACAGTGGATCAGCATCATTCATCGCGACGAGTCTGTTCGCGAAACACCCGGAAGTCCACTTCCGGCTCGGGCTCCGTCCCGTCAAGCAGCCAGCACGCGAGCCGAGCCGCCATCCCCGGCGCGTAGAGCGCGCCCTTCGAGCCGAGCGCGTTGCACATCCAGCCACCTCCTTCCAGCGGCCCGATCAACGGCTGGCTGCGCCGCAAGATCGGTCTAACACCCGCATCATGCCCGATCACCTCAAAACCATCTCCACCCAGCCGCCCGGCGATTTCCTCCACCCGCACGCGGCCCTTTTCCGTCGGCCGCTCGTCCAGCTCGTTCCATTCATAAGTCGATCCCACCTTGAAAACTCCCCCGCCCTGCGGCACCAGCCAGCCGCCCGCGCCGATGCGGATGCGCGTCTCGTCCCACCCGGCGGCGCGGACCGTTAGAATCTCGCCTTTCGCGCAGCGGTGCGGCCCGCATTGCCCGGCCATCAACCCAGCCGCACCCTCGCAGCGGATCTCGTGCGGCTGGATTTCATCCGGAGAAACTTCCTCTAACACGTAGCAGTCCAGGCTCTCGAAAAACTCCCGCGAGCCGTCTATGAACGCCCGCGTGTCCAGCCGTCCGCCACCACGCAGTTCCACCGCACCGGTCCATCCCACCGGCGGGTCCATTTCTCCGACCACCCACGGAGCCACGCCCGGCGCGTCTAACTTACTAACGATTTTCCGCCACTCCTTGTCAGATCCCGCGAGCCGCAGCACCGGAAATGGATGCCACAGCCTGCGCCCGATCCGAATTTCGACGTCAGCATAAAACTCCAGCGCCTCCGGCAAAAACTCCTCGATTCGCCAGCTCGGCTCGAAATTTTTCCCCGTGATAGGATTCACCATCCCGGCGGCCACCCGCGTGCTGCCGCCCGCGCCACGGTCTATCAGCGTGAATTTCTCCCCGCGTTTCCACAACGCCCACGCCAGACAAGTCCCCGCAAGGCCCTGTCCGACGATGGTCCACTGCGGGGCACTCACTTCGGCATCAGCTCCTCATTTGGGTCCACCCAGCCAGCTTCGTGGCCCTTGGCGTAGTTAAACAACTGCTTGTGCAAATACGGCACGAAGGTCGCCCGTTGCTCCTTCGGCAGCTTGGCCGTGATCGTTGCGTTGAGCGCCCGCATCAGCTTCTGCATCAGGTGCAGCGTGAGCTGTCGGCCCTTGCGCGCCTTTTGCACCTGCTTGTGATTCAGTTGTTCTTCGGAAACCTCCACCAATTCATGATTGGCAATATTCCAGCGGTCCAGCAAGCCGTCGAGCGGCTGCGGTCCGTGATCGCGTGTCAGTTCATCCATGCGCGTGGTGTAGCGCATCGCGCGGCAGGCGACTAAGGAAAAAATCCGCTCTTCC
>JANOZJ010000155.1:0-17463 GCA_031429315.1 Akkermansiaceae bacterium | reverse complement strand
GAGACAGTGTTCTTCCGGCGGGAATTCGAGCTGCCGCCCGAGGTCACCAGTGCCGCCGTCACCTTGACCTGCGACAATTGGAGTCGGCTGTCAGTCAATGGCCGTGACCTCGGCACGGGCGGAGAGTGGTCGAATCCACAGACCTATGACCTGTTGGCCATTCTCAAGTTGGGCGGTCGCAATGTCATCGCCGTGGAAGGCCGCAACGACGGCGGAGTCGCCGGGATGGCACTGCGTTTCCGCGCCACACTCAAGGACGGTAAAAAGCTCCACGTCGTCTCGGATGCCAACTGGCAGTGCGCCAGCGAAGCGCCAGCAGACTGGCAGAATCTCGATTTTCCGGCGGCGGCCTCATGGCCGAAGGCCGTGGTGGTCGCGAAAATGGGCGACGCCCCGTGGGGCGCCATCGTCGCAACGGAAGCCGCCGAGGCCGGAGCCAAGCTGCCGGCCATCGACGGTCCCGGCCGCGAGTGGACTATCGACGAAGTGGTGAAACTCGCCGAAAGCGGCCTCGACGGCCGCAACAAAGAGCACGGCAAGGACATGTTCCGCGCCGCGCTCTGCGCCGCCTGCCACCGCCTCGGCAACGAAGGCGGAGCCACCGGTCCCGATCTAACGTCACTCGCCGGACGCTTCGTCGTCCGCGACCTCGCCGAGGCCATCCTCGATCCTAACAAAGTCGTCTCCGACCAATTCGCCTTCGATCTCATCACCCGTCAGGACGGTACTGAAGTGACCGGCAAGATCATCGGCCAAAAGGACGGGAAATGGATCATCGCCACCAGTCCCTTTGATTTCACCCAGACCACCGAGATCGAGCGCAACGCCATCAAAGGCACCAAACATTCCCCGGTCTCGCCGATGCCCCCCGGCCTGATCAACCGCCTCAATCCGGGCGAGCTGAAAGACCTGCTGGCGTATTTGTTAGGTAAGTGAACCAAGGAGTGCTGGCGTCCCTCCCGCGTGTTTATATGGTCCAGTGCGAATCCCACAAGCCAACAGACCAACGCCATCTTGCCCTCGTTCCACTCACGCCATGCGAGGTGCATCCTTTTCTCGTGGGAGGAAATTTCGCCATAGCCCGCTACCAAGAATCTTCGGCGTCCCATGGCGACCTTTGTGCCTTGGCGGTTCATCTCCTGCACCTAGCTCCGCAGGCCGCCGCAGCGCCTGCGTCCTGCCCCAAGGCCAGCGCGAGGAAATGACCTACAACGCCCTGAACCGCCTCACGGCGCTGAATGTTTCTTCCATCTCCCCATCCCGCAGTGCTGAATTAATACTACGGCAGCGGCGTGAATTCCTTTTTCCTGCCGGGAAACTCGGAGCCACGAATGGTGGAAAGTTTGCCCTCAGACATTGCCATCACAGCGGCGGGCAAGGTGATCCTCTCGGTGCGTCCCGCGCGGGGGAATCCGGGCCAGCGGGTAAAAATCAATCTATCCATCGAAAACGCGATGGGGGTTTCCGGCACCGGCATGCAAGTCCGGGTGGCTTACGATCCCATGAAACTTCTCCCATGGGCGACGGCACCGAGTTCGTGAACGTTCGCGGCACCCTCTCCGCCACCGGCGCGAATGCCGAGCCGCGAGGTTTTTTGCGAGTCGTGGTGGAGCGGCCGTAGGGGAGGTTTATTCGTTCGGACTGCGGGAACATGTTCCCGCTTTTCCACTGGCCGACATGTCGGCCAGTGGAAAAGCTCCGACATGTCGGAGCAGTCCACGGCAAATTTTGCCAAAAATTGGGTTTTGCCTGGCGGGTTTCCCTGCCAATACTGCGCCCGACTTTCTCGCATGATCACTTACACCAAGCAGCCCCACGCCCGCGAATACCGGCTCATTTTCAAGAACGTGGATCGGAAAGGCTGGGACCCTTCGATGGAATGCTACCTGCGCGACGGCGGCTACGAGGATCTGAAAAAGGCCTTCGCGATGCAGCCGAAGGAAGTCACCGAGGAGGTGAAGAAGTCCGGCCTGCGCGGCCGCGGCGGCGCGGGATTCCCGACCGGGATGAAATGGACGTTCATCCCGCCGAACAACATCAAGCCGGTCTATCTGATTTGCAACGGCGACGAATCCGAGCCGGGCACTTTCAAGGACCGCTACATTCTCCATCAGGACCCGCATCAGCTCGTCGAGGGCATGGTGATTTCCTGTTTCGCCGTCGGCGCGCATACCGCTTACATTTACATCCGCGAGGAGTTCCCGGAAGCGGCGCTGATCGTTGAGCGGGCGATCGAAGAGGCGCGGGCGAAGAATTTTCTCGGAAAAAACGTGTTAGGCTCGGGCTTCGACGTGGAAATCTTCGTCCATCGCGGCGCGGGTGCCTACATCTGCGGCGAGGAAACCGGCCTTATCGAATCGCTCGAAGGCAAGCGGCCTTACCCGCGGATCAAGCCGCCGTATTTCCCGGCGGCGCTCGGTCTCTACATGTGCCCGACCATCGTCAACAACGTGGAATCGCTTTGCCACGTGAAGCACATCATCCGGAGGGGCGGCGAGGAGTATGCGAAGCTCGGAGTTGCCAGAAACACCGGCACGCGGATCCTCTGCGTTTCCGGCGATGTGAAAAATCCCGGCTATTTCGAGGTCGAGGTCGGCAAGGTCACGATGCGCGAACTGCTCTACGACATGTGCGGCGGACCGAAGGACGGTCGCGAATTCAAAGCGGTCATCCCCGGCGGCTCGTCATCCAAGATTTTGAAGTGCAACGAGGTTTTCAAACTCAAGAACCCGGACGGCACGACGAAGGATCTCGATTTCTGGGACATCCAAATGGACTTCGACACTCTAGCAGCTTGCGGCTCTATGGCCGGCTCCGGTGGTGTGATCGTGCTCGACGACAGCCGCAAGATGTCGTGGGTGCTCAACAACCTGAACGCCTTCTACGCCCACGAATCCTGCGGCCAATGCACGCCGTGCCGCGAAGGCTCGACGTGGATGAAAAAAATCTCCGACCGCCTCGTTGATGGCACTGCGAGCCCGTCCGACATCGACACGCTGGAGAGCGTGGCCTATCAGATCGACGGCCGCACGATCTGCGCGTTCGGCGAAGCGTCGTCGTGGCCGGTGGAAGCGATCATCGGGAAATTCCGCGACGAGCTGCTGGCCGACACCAAGTCCACCAACGAAGCGCTGCCGCACAATCCCGAGGAGGAGGCGCAGCGGCGGTTTCTCCAGCCGGCGTAACGGCGATCACCGGTCGCCGCGAAGCTATTCCTCTTCATGAATGTCGCCGTCCTCATCGCCCGGGTTTCACTTGGCACCTGGTTCGTCTATAGCGGCGGCATGAAAATTTTCGGCACGGGACTCGACCGCTTCACCCGCGACGTGGCGAACTATCAGCTCGTCAAGCCGCCGTGGGACGCAGTGGCCGCTTACTCAGTGCCGTGGCTGGAACTTCTCGCCGGACTTTGCCTGATGCTCGGGATTCTCCGGCGCGGGGCAATTCTCACCATCGCCGGACTGGTGGTGGTGTTTGCCGTTTCCGTCGGCTGGGCCGGGTCGAAAGGCCTCGATATTTCCTGCGGCTGCCACGGCGGCGAGGCCCCGATCCAGTATTGGCACAAGGCGGCGGAGTTCGCCGGTTATTTCATCGTGCTCGGCTGGCTGTGGGTGCGCGAAACCCGGCATATCGTGAAAGCCGGTTAGGCTTTCACGACAGAGGCCGGGTGATTCTATCTAACGGTGGTCAGGTTCACTTGCGCTGATCGTGCGGCACAGCGACCGTCACGCTCGAAAGGGCGGATTTGTTTCCCGCCTCGTCAGTGGCCTGCACGATGATCGTGTAGATACGGCCGCCCTTGTCCCTGCCCGATCGCTCCGCACGGAGTGAAACCGAGTGATCATCGGTGATTCTCCAATCCGGTGATGTGTTACCGCTGCCCTTCGCATCGACAGCCTGATTGCTGGTCACGGCAACGATCTTCCAGGTGGTGGGGCCGCATGCGTCGGTGACGACAGCACTGACCTTTACGGCGACCATCTTGTGATTTGGCGGCCACAGGACCTTGGTGTTGACCGACGTGGAAACAATGACCGGCGCAATGGTATCCACCACCGTGATGACGGAAGTGCAGGTGGTGACATTGCCCGCGCTATCCGTGGCGGTCAGTCCCAGGATGTTGATGCCGTCCGGCAGGGTGGCCGTGTAAGAGGCCGTTGCGTTGGTCGTCGGTGCGGTGGCGGCGATGTTGTCCGTCTCCACGGCAACGCCGTTCAAGGTCCAGATGACTTGCACGGCGTCTCCATCGATATCGGAAACGTTTGCGGTGTAGGTGACTGGCGTTCCGCATTCCACGGTGGCGTCGGCTGGGCAAGTGACGTCGGGAGCCGCGTTGACACGGATCAGTTGGCCACGAAGCTCGCCGCCCGGATTTGCGGCGGTGTGGATGTTCACATAGTTAAGGCCGGCCAGCAGTTGGGCGGCTTGCGTGGCATTGTAAATGACCGAGCCGTAGATGACGCCGCCCTTTGCCGGAATCGCTGCTGGGAAATGCAGCGAGGCGAGGTTAAACATGACGCCGCTGTTCACTCCGGCTGCTGCCGGGCCGTGGATGTGCAGCGATGTGGCGGACCCCGTTAGATCGGTGAATCCTGCCGCCGAGCCGTAGCCCATGGCAAACGAGAGGGTGGAAGTGGTGGTGTCGAAGCTGATCCCGCTGGAGATCCAGTTGCCGGAACCGGTGCTGGTGACTACGGCTGGAACTTCATTGGCCGGCCGCAATCCGTCTGTCGCGGCTGTGGCTGACGGTGATAGATCAAATTCGATGACCGCCGCACCTGCGAAAGTGATGGTCGATAGCAGGGCTAACATGGAGTTCCGCACAAGGGATGTCCGTGCGAAGCTGGTGGTTTTGTTCATGCCATTGCTGGCGGCGGGATGGAACTGTTTTGGTTTCATGGGGTCTAATGGTTATTGTTATAGTTGTTGTTGTCGGACGGGTTGGCATGGATGCCAATCGCCAGACCAAGACTGTCGCCGTCGGCCACGTTTTAGGCTATGGGGTGAAAGACCCAATTGCTGATCGGAACTTCAGTGGGCCGCGCAACGCAATTCCAAAGTAGTAGTATACCCCATAGGAAAGTGCTGCGGGAGAATGGATTCTGAGAGGAGCAGTGGACTTGCCAACCCAACCCGGCAGCCATGACCGCTCCCCAAAATCATCCTCAATCCCTCGCTTGAAATGAAAACTCTCGAAAGCTCGCCTGTGAACGAATGGAACCACTTTGGGCCGGCAGAGAAACCGCAAAACGAAAACTCCTGGCACCCGGGTCCGACCGGATCCACGCCGATCATGAACGTCATTCCAGCGGCGGTGAACTCAACACCACAGGTGACTGGGAAGCTGGAACCGACGGACGGCTTGGCAAAAACACTCGAAACCCATGATGGTTTGGGAACCCTACCATCCAGACTCGAAAATAGGGTTTCACCCCATTTCACGACTTTGTGGACATGGTAAGTTCACCGCCTCCTACCAATCAGCCGATGATCTCACCACTCATACTCCCATGGTCTCTAAAGCAATGGGTGAAACACAACCATTCTGCTAGCAACATTATGATCTCAAACAAGATCGTTGCAGACACCTGCAACGCCTTGTTGCGGGTAGAATTGTCCGCCATTGAAACCTACACTCGGGCCATTAAAAAATTCGGTCCGGATGCGAGAGACAGCCCCTTGGAAGGGATCCGTGCCGACCATGTGGCCAGCGCGGAGTCACTACGCAGCCTCGTCGGCGAACGCGGCAAGAAGCCTGCCACCAGTTCTGGACCATGGGGCAGCTTCGTGACCACAGTCGGAGCAGTCGCCATCCTATTTGGCGAGTCGTCCGCCCTGATGGTGCTTGCGCAAGGGGAGGAACATGGCATCCGCCAGTATGAGAAGGCTCTTGACGACGACAAACTCAGCGAGACCGTCAAGGCGCTGATTCGAGAGAGCTTGCTGCCAGCGCTGAGAGGACATCTCATCGAGCTGGAACGCTGCAAGATGAACGTGGCTTGAAGCCATGATTAATATACCAACTAAACCAATGAACCATCAATCAGTATATGCCATCGCCACTTCGGACGGCCAAGCGAAGCGGATCGTCGCAAATCTCACCCGTGCGGGATTCCCCTCGAACGACATCTCCGCTCTCTTTCCCTACATGGGCACTTCGCACGATTTCTCGTATGAGAAGGACACCAAAGCACCTGAGGGAGCAGTGATCGGTGGCACACTCGGATTGTTAGTCGGCTTGTTAATCGGCTTGTTAATCGGCATCGGTGCGTTGGCGATTCCAGGCGTCGGCCCGCTGCTTGTGGTCGGCCCGTTTCTCGCCGCTCTCACTGGAGCCGCAGCCGGAGCTGCGGTGGGCGGCCTCGCCGGAGGCTTGGTCGGCATGGGCATTCCTGAGATCGAAGCTAGGCGCTGCGAGAACCGCAGCGTTGAAGGAAACATCCATATTTCCGTCTATGCGGAGACGGGGGACGAGGTGGCCCGGGCAAAGGAGATTCTCGATGAGGCCGCTGCTGAAGAGATCTTCGTCACATCGAATCATGAAGTGGCGGGATGAAGCACTGAGCGTGGTTGCTGCGTCTCGCAGCAACTTTACTCGTTCCTTGCGGCGAGACGCAGCAACCACGAATTCTTACTGGACACTGGCAGGATGATCTGGAAACCGCCGATCCTTCACAGGATGGTCACTTGGACGCTGCTCTCGATGATGCCTTGTGCGATGGCGTAGCGGGTAAGACCTGCGGTATCGTGAATATCGAGTTTTTCCATCAAGCTTTGGCGGTGCTTTTCGACGGTTTTGACGCTGATGTTGAGAATGTCCGCAGTCATTTTGTTGGCGTGTCCCTCGGCGACGAGTTGCAGCACTTCAGATTCCCGTGGGGTTAGTTGCGGGGGGGTGGTGGAAGCTGGTGAACCGTTTGCGCGTGCTTTCCGTGCTTGATCATCGAGCCGCTTGGCGATGAGCGGGCTGAAAAATGATTTCCCGGACGCGACTTGGCGGATTGCCTCCGGTAGAACATTAGCTGCGGATTGCTTGATCAGATAGCCGCTCACCCCGATTGAGATCGCCTTCTGGACGTAAGCATCATCGTTGTGTGCGGAGAGGATGATAATCCTGGTGGTCGGAGATTCTTTCAGAATTTGTCTCGCTGCTTCGAGGCCGTTGAGGAGGGGCATCGCGATGTCCATGACGACAAGGTCCGGGCGCAACTCGCCAACCTGGGCGACCGCCTGCCGACCGTCCTCCGCTTGGCCGATGATCTTCAGGTCAGCCTCCAGCTTCAATAGAGCCGCAAGGCCTTCACGGACGATCTGGTGGTCTTCAACTAACAGTATGGTAATTGTTTTCATGGCATTCAAGGGATGGGGTGGGAGTGGAGTCCGCAGCTCGCGGGATCTCGATACGGATGGTGGTGCCATTACCTGGCAGGGATTCGATGCAAAAACTGCCGCCGATCATCTCGACGCGCTCCTTCATGCCGAGCAGTCCGAGACGGATGGTCTTTTTCGCGCAGGATTTGCCGTCCACTTCGAAGCCAATCCCATCGTCCTTGATCTCCATGCGGATGGCACCAGCGAGATCGACAATACATATCTCCGCATGACTGGCATGAGCGTGGCGGGCGACGTTTGCGAGGGCTTCCTGTGCGACACGATAGAGGACGGTCAACGTTGCATTGTCAGATTTTTCAATCCGAGCAAACGCGGTTAGCTTTACCCGCACGCCGGTCTCCCGCATGAAGCCCTGCATGTGGGACTCCAGTGCCGGGATTAGCCCGAGATCATCGAGAACCGACGGGCGAAGCTCCCGGGCGAAGCGGTGGACGGTTTCCACGGATTTTTCCACCAGAATCTGGGTGCTTTCGATTTTCTGGCAGAGGATTTCCCTGGTGGTTTCAGACTCCGATTTCAGTTCAGCGAGGCGGAGATTGATGGTGCTTAGGGATTGGGCGATCACATCGTGGAGTTCGCGACTGATTTTCCGGCGCTCTTCTTCCTGGACCGATAGAAGCTGGCGTGAGAGGTGGCGGAGTTCTTCCTGCATCTCAAGAGACTTGGCCAGCAGTGTGCTGGTGGTGAGTTCGCTGGTCTTGAGTGCCTCCTCCGCCGCAGTGCGCTGGAGGATCTCTAACTTGAGTTCGGTTACGGATTCCGCCAGTTGGTGGGTGCGCTGGCTCAGTGCTTTGATGATCTGGTTGAGGTGGATGTTGGCCTCTGAGGCTCCACGGTGGGTTTTTTCGATCGGAACGAGCGCTTCAGCAAAGAACGCCGCCGCCCGTCCGAGGAGGACACCACTGGTATCCGGGGAATAAGTGGGGAGAATGAGGGCCGCGACGGCGATCTCGTGGATTCTGGCGATGTCGAGGACTTCAAGGCCGTTCGTGACCGCGTATTGGCCCAGAGACGACGCTGGCTCCATGCTGGCCTCAGGCCCTTGTTTGAGGTACTGTTGCAAGGCCGCGTGATAGAGTCGCGACAGGTTGGCGCGTTTGCTATTCATGGTGGTTAATGAATTCGCGGATTAAACGGCTGGGGGTCTTGGCCGGGGTTTCTACCAGCCGATGGGTGGTGGTGATGTGTTGAGAGAAACTCAATGGATTGGTGGATGCTTCACTTTGCAGAGCCGCAGCAAGGTATTTGTCGGTTAGGTGCGTGATGGTGGGGGGGATCCAAGTTGTCTTTTCCGTTACACTAGGGTTTCCAATTCCTTGATGATGGAATTGGGGGTGGACGTCTCTTTGCGTTTCGCTGCGAACTCGAGAGTGAAATTGAGGGTCTCCATAAACTCATTTACGTTGATGGGTTTGGTGATGTATTTGAAAAATCCGGCGGCCAGGCCCTTGACGATGTCCAACTGCATGGCGTTGGCACTCAGTGCTACGATGGGAATATGGGCGGTGATCGGATTGCGCTGAAGGATTCGCATGGTTTCGATGCCGCTGATACCGGGGAGGTTGATGTCCATGAGAATGACATCCGGCACGCAACTGATTGCCAGATCGATCCCGTCGCTGCCATTCTTCGCGGTGAGGAGTTGCATGTCGGGGAGGCGGCCGAGGAGCTGCTCGATCAACTGAAGATTGGCAGGGTTGTCCTCCACGTAAAGCACCACACTTGGCCGCACGGGTTTCGGGATTGGCAACGAGTCATGCTTGGTGGTAGCCGCTTTGATATACTCTGAGTGGGCGTCTTTGTCATGGGTGAGCTCGATCCAGAAGACACTGCCCGATCCCACGTTGCTGGCAGCACCGATTTTCCCCTGCATCAGCTCCACCAGGCGTTTACTCACGACCAAGCCAATTCCAGTGCCTTCCTCCGCTGTTGCTTCTTTACCGAGGCGGTTAAAGGCTTGGAACAACTGGGCCAGCATTTCGGGAGACAGCCCGGCACCAGTATCCTTCACGCTGATGCGAATCTGGCCAGTGGGGGCGTTCACGCATTCCACGATGACCGCTCCGCCATTTCTATTGTATTTAATGGCGTTAGAAAGAAGGTTGATCAGCACTTGCTTCAGCCGTGTGCGGTCCGCTTTGACAAAGCATGGCTCCGCAAACGCGGGGAAAGTCATGTGAATGCCTCGTTTCTGCGCCTGCGGCTCGATCATATCCTGGCACTCAATCAAGACTTCCGGCAGGGAGATCGGCTCCAGCGAAAGGGTGAGACGTCCAGACTCCACCACGGCCAGGTCCAAAATCTCATTGATGAGATCAAGTAGAAACCAGCCCGCATGCAGAATCTGCTCAATGCTGGCCTTTTGGCTTGCCGTCGGCCCCGGCGAATCTGAATCCATCAATTGGGCAAAGCCAAGGATGGCATTGAGCGGCGAACGCAATTCATGACTCATGCTGGACAGGAAGTCTGACTTGGCAAGGTTGGCCTTCTCCGCGATTGCCTTTGCGGTCTCCAGTTCAACGGTGTTTTCCTGCAAGACCTTGTCCCAGCGCTTGCGTTCCGTCACATCCCGGGCCGCGGCGAAAACTCCTTGAAGGACTCCATCACGGTCATGAAAGGTGGTGGCATTATAGGAAACAACTGTCTCCGTGCCAGTCTTGGAACGCACGGTCAGTTCGTAGTCCGTTACTTTACCTTCACTGAGCACCCGCTTGATGCCCTCCTCTGCCCGCGCGGGATCGGTGAAGTAGTTCTTGAAGAAAGCCCCTATCAGCTTGTCTCGCGTAAGGCCGGTAAGAGCCTCCATCTGATTGTTGACATCCGTGATCACTCCGGAGGGATCCGTCGTCATCAACGCGTCAATGTTGGACTCGATCAAGGAACGGGTATAAAACTGCTGGTCGCGTAAATCCTGTTCAAGAGCGGTGCGCTCTGCCTCCACCTGCATCCGCATCGTGTTATCGGTGCCGATCAACAGGTAGCCGATGATTCCGCCCTGATCATCCCGCAAGGCGGTGACTGAGACCACTGCCGGAAAACGGCTTCCATCCTTGCGGATGTAGGTGAGTTCGTAAATATCCTCGATCCCGCGAGAGGCTTTGAAGACCAGGGCTTCAAAACCAGGCGTGATTTGTGTCCCTAGCTCAGTGCTCAGGGCCAGCGCTCTCGCGATGACTTCATCTGGATCAGAGATGTCCGCAGGGGTGATCCGATTCATAACTTCTGATGCCTTATAGCCCAGCATCCGCTCGGCACCGACGTTAAAGAGCTGGATAACGCCCTTCGCATCCGTGGCGATGCTGGAGAAATTCTCGCTTTTGAGAATGGCGCTTTGCAAAGCACGGGTGATGAGCTGGCCTTCGCTGCTGAGAAGGTCCGGGCTAACTTCGGGCGTGAAATCTGTGCGAGGTGTTGTCATTTCAAGGGATTTTGCGAGCGTAGCGCCCCATCATGTGAATTTCCCCGTTTTCTCGTATGGGGTATTACCCTACCATCGCGTGGTCTCCGGCGAGCTGGATGGTGGATTATTTGACGGATTTTTTGCGGGTTCGGGGGGCTTTGACCACGATCCGGATGGTGGTGGGCGCACCGGGGGCAGAGGCGACGGAGAAATCGCCGCCGATCATTTCCGCGCGTTCCCTCATCCCGATCAGCCCGAGGTGCGATTTCTCTTTCGAGGGCTGGTCGTTATGGACATCGAAGCCTTGGCCATTGTCGGAGATTTCCATGGAGATGCTGTCGCCGAGGCTCTGGATCAGGATCTCGACGGCGCTTGCGTTGGCGTGTTTGGCGACGTTGGCGAGCGCCTCCTGGGCGATTCGATAGAATGCGGTGCGGACGATTTCCGGGGCGTTCTCAATTCCGGCAAACGCCTTGAGACTGACGCGGATGCCGGTTTCTTCCATGAAGGTCCTGAGACGGGTCTGGAGCGCGGGGATCAGACCGAGATCGTCGAGCGAGGTCGGACGCAGTTCCTGGGCGAACTGATGGATGGTTTTCACCGATTTCTCGACCATGCGGAGGGTACTGGTGAAGCGTTTCTGGATACTGCCGAGTTCGTCGTTGGTTTCCAGGGCGAGTGCCGAGACGTGGACATTGATGCCGACGAGGGTCTGGGTGATGACGTCATGCAGTTCGCGGCTGATGCGTTTCCGTTCCGCCTCTTGGACGTTGAGGATCTGATGGGAGAGATCGCGCAGCCGCAGTCCCTGTTGGCGGGATTGGTGCAGCAACCGGGTTTCCTCCGCCCGGGTTTGGTTAAGGGCTTCCTCGACGGCCTGACGGCGGACGATTTCCTGTTTTAGTTTGAGGTTGGAGGCGGTCATCACCTCGATATCGCGCTGTGCCTTCTCCGCTTGGATACGGGCGGTGATGTCATTGAAAAAGCAAACCACTCCGAAGTCGCCGGGAGGCAGGGTGATGCGTTCGATCTGCCATTCATAGAATTCCGTCACCCCGATGTCGCGGCGGCGGTGGGTAAAGTCGGGCGTGCGATAGGGCTCGCCGGTTTTCAAGGTGTGCCGGAAGTGGGTCAAGGTGTCCTCTGCGACGCGTTTCGGCCAAAGAAACCGGACGATTTCCGCAAAGTCCCTCCCAATGGGGTGATCGATATTGCCGAACGCCCGCAGAGCGAGCGGGTTGGCTTGTTGCAAGTGAAACCCTGCGTCCACGACATAGACGCCGATGGGCACCTGCCCGATGAGCGCGGAGAAGAGCGCCTCGTTGCGCCGCAATATGTCCTCCGTCAGCTTGCGTTCACTGATGTCGGTGACGTTCATGTTGCATTCCTGGCCGTCGGGTGAGAGTTGCACGTTGATGGTGACACAACGATCCGGGTGGCCTTGGTGGATCAGTTCGGATTCGATCGATGGAGCGGCATTGCGGGCAAACACCTGTTCGAGGAAGGTGTTGAACGCGGGACGACGGGCGGGGGAAACGAGCCTTTCAAACGACCGGCCGACCAAGCGCGAACGCACCATCCCGACGAGTGCGGCTCCGGCAAGATTGACCATGTGGATGGTGCCGTCCGCGCGAAGCGTGAAATAGCCCACCGGGGCGAAATCATAGAGGTCCGCGTATTGCTCCCTGACCAAATCCGCTTCGTCACGGGCGAGGCGGAGTTCTGCGTTCTGCATTTCCAATTCGATCTGGTGGACCTCCAGCTCGTGCAGAAGTCGTTGAGGGTCGATCTGTGGCCGTGGCACGGGAGTCTTCAAGCGCCGGGAAGCGGAGTCCTTTTCGGCAAGGCGGCGCAGTCCGGCCGGAGTCAGGTGGGGCTTGGGCTTGATTGGCATATCGGTGTCGGTTAGGGATGCGATGGACGCAGCGGTGCATCCTGACGTTTTGCCTTCTTGATTTCACTGGATTGCTCCGCCAGGCGGGTTTCCAGATTGTCCTGGATGCCCTGCATTTTTCCTTCCAGCGCCTTGGCGACGCTGATGTCCCAGAAGGTGATGACCACGCCGTCAATGCGATCATCCAGGGTCCGGTAGGGCATGATGCGCACGGTGAACCAGCGGCCGTCGCGCGAACTGATCGGCTTTTCCTTGAAGCCGAGTTTCCGCAGCACCTCGCGGGCATCCTCCACCAGATCCGGGTAGATGAGATCCGACGAGAGGTCGGTGATGGGTCTGCCGATGTCGCCGGGAATGAGATTGATGATCTTGGTGGCCTGGGTGGTGAAGCGGCGCACGTTGAGCTCCTTGTCGAGAAACAGCGTGGCGATGTCGGTGCTGTTGAGGAGGTTTTTCATGTCACTGTTAGACCAGGAGAGTTCGTCGAGTTTCCCCTGCAGTTCGGTGTTTACGGTTTGTAACTCCTCGTTGAGCGACTGCATTTCCTCCTTGGAGGTGGTGAGTTCCTCGTTGGTGGATTGCATTTCCTCGTTGGTGGACTGGATCTCCTCGTTGGTGGATTTAAGTTCCTCGTGCGAGGTTTGCATCTGCTCGCGTGTGGTCTGCAATTCCAAGCGGGTCCGTTGCAACTCCTGCTCGACCTCGGTCAGGTGCGGGCTGCGTGGCGGCAGCTTTCGCGACTTGCCTATAGCTTTGCGATCAGGCGGCAGGGTGATTTCGGTGAAAACCATCATCACCATCCCCCGCAGCGGTTCTGTTTCCGCGAGTTTCTCGACGCTGATGGTTACCAAGCGTTCGGCGTCGTGGGCAATTTTGAGTCCTTGCAAAACCACCGGGCCATCCTGTTTGAGCGCCTTGTGGAAGGCGCTGGTCAACTCGTAGCGCAGGCCCTCGCGTGCCATGGCGAAGATGTTCCAGTTCGCCTTACCGGCGGCGGGTTCTAGGTATTTCCCGGTGCGTCCGCTGATGTAGAGGATGTCGCCCTGTTCGTTCGCGAGGACGGACGGCGGGCTGTAACGATGCAGGATCAACTGTTCCGCGAGCGACTGAAGGTTCTGATAGGACTTCGCCGCCACTTGCTCGCCTTTGCCAACGGCAAGCGCCGGGGCAAACGACGAAGGAAACTCAATTTGCTCCGGCTGCAACGTCGTATCCGCCCGGCGGTAGATCCGGCACTTGCCATTGACCGTGCCGAACAAGTCGGTGAAATGTCCGATCGTCTCGGCGCTGCCAAGAACGAGGACGCCGCCCGGATTGAGACAATAATGAAACAGCGGTAGCAGCTTTTTCTGCATTTCCGGCGATAGATAAATCAACAGGTTCCGGCAGCTCATGAAGTCCAGCTTGGTGAATGGCGGGTCCTGAATGAGGCTGTGCGGTGAAAAGATCACCATCTCGCGGATCTCGGTGCGCACGCGGTAGCCGTTGTCCTCCTTGGTGAAATAACGCCGAAGTTGTTCGTCCGTCACATCGGCGGCGATGTTTTCTAGGAAGAGTCCTTGGCGTGCCTTGTCGATGGCATCCTTGTCCAGATCGCTGGCGAAGATTTGCAGTTTGAAACTCTTCTTCGGCTTGAGCGTCGCCATCACTTCCTTGAAAGCGATGGCGAGCGAATAGGCTTCCTCGCCAGTCGAGCAACCCGCGACCCACGCCCTCAGGGTGCCTTCCGGGTGCCCGGCCAGAAGTGTCGGCAGCGTTTCCTCTCGCAGAATTTTCCAGACTGATGGGTCCCGGAAAAACGACGTCACGCCGATGAGCATTTCCTTGAATAACAAATCCAGCTCCTGGGGATTCTCCTGCAGGTAGCGGACGTAGGAAGCGATCTTGTCGATCTGATGAATGCCCATGCGGCGCTCGATCCGGCGGTAGAGCGTATTGCTCTTGTAGAAGGAAAAATCGTGGCCCGTGCGGGAGCGCAGGAGGATCAGGATTTTCTCAAGGCCGCCCCGCATTTTCTCCTCGATCGCCGGATCCTTCTCGTCGGCGAGTGGTTTGCGGTTCAGGAATGCCATGATTTTCCCCGGCAGCGCCTCCACCGGGGCCACGATATCGACCAGCCCCGCGTCGATCACGCTGCGAGGCATGCTGTCGTACTTCGCGGAACCCGGCTCCTGGGCCAGCGCCAGTCCGGCCTTCTCCTTGATGTCCCGCAGGCCGAGCGTGCCGTCCGAGCCCATGCCTGATAGAATCACGCCGATGCTCAACTGCTGCTGGTCCTGCGCCAGCGAACGGAGGAAATAATCGATCGGCAGGCGCAGCCCGCGCGCCAACTCCGGCTCGAACAAATGCAACATCCCATGCAGGATCGACATGTCTTTGTTAGGCGGAATCACATAGACGCAATCCTGCCGGACCAGGGTGCGGTCCTTGACTTGCGTGACCTTCATCGGGGTGCAGCGCTGGAGCAGCTCGGCCATGAGTCCCTTGCGCGTGGGATCGAGATGCTGGACGATCACGAAGGCCATCCCGCACTTCACCGGGACATTTTTCATGAACAGCTCCAGCGCCTCAAGCCCGCCGGCGGATGCGCCGATGCCCACGATCGGGAAGGCGACGCTCGGTTGCGGAGCGGGCGCTTCCTCGGTGCCCACGGGGAGCGGTTTTTTCTGGCGGCGGGGAGGTGTGGTTTTCTTTTCCATGGGTGGAATGTTTGCTAGATGCGCTAGCGCGCTGGGGACTGGTGGCTCCATTTTCCGTGGGAAGAGCCAGTCCCAGTGGTGTAAATGAGCGTGTTGAAACGGCGGCGGATTCACAATACAAAGTTTCCACCCGTGGAGCATGGCTCCGACCGTGGACCCCAGCCAAACAAGCTTCGCACGAGTGTTAGCCACCCCACACCACGTGTCCATGGGGTCAAACCCTACATCAGTCGCCAAGGGCCGCCCGAAAGTTGTTTCCTGCGGCGCGACTCTTCGTACGTACGAAGAGGTTGAACTGCTCCCGAGACCCATTCATCCTCCGGCCATGACCTACGCGGAACGCCTCCAGAAGCGGATTGAAACAACAGGCTCCCGGCTGTGCGTCGGGCTGGATCCGCGTCCGGGTGACGGCGGGGCGGCGTTCGCGCGGAATTTCCTGATGCAGGTCATCGAGGAAACCGCAGTGTGGGCTGCTGCCTTCAAGCCGAACATGGCCTACTTCGAGGCAATGGGCATCGAGGGCATCCGCCTGTTGGAAGACCTCCTTGCCGGAATGCCGGAAGACGTGCCGGTGATCCTGGACGCGAAGCGCAGCGACATCGGCGAGACCCAGAAATACTACGCACAGGGCTATTTCGCCGGCTGGAATGTCGATGCCGTCACCCTCAATCCGTTTCTCGGCTACGATTCGATCGAGCCGTTTCTCGACTGGAAAGGGAAGGGGATTTACCTGTTAGCCGTCACTTCCAATCCCGGCTCGGCGGATTTCCAACGCCAAAAACTCGCTGACGGGCGCTCGGTTTTCGAGCTGGTCACCGCGCTCGGCGAGCGCGCGAAGGACGAGTGCCGCGCCACCGATGTCGGCTACGTCGTCGGCCTGACCAATGCGGCGGAGGTGCTGGAAAAAATCCCGGACGCACCGTTGTTAGTTCCCGGCCTCGGGGCCCAGGGCGGTGATCTCGCATCGCTGGCGGCCGCCGCCCGCAGCGCGCCGGATGTCATCAACGTCTCCCGCGGCATCCTCTACGCCGCCGACGAGCGGGGCTTCGGCGCGCGGGCCAAGGACTGGGCGGAAAAGATCGCGGCGGCCTACGGGAAATGAGTTCGAGTTTTTCCTGCAAGCCCGCGATTCGTCCTCTAGGGTCACCCCCATCCGCACCATGACGATTCCTCACCCATGAAGCCCAAGCCCGCCAGGTATTCCGGCCTGCTGCCGCAAAAAGGCTGGCCTGCACGCAATCTGCGGTTCCTGAGGCACCGGATCGTGCCGGGGATGTTCCAGCGGGTGGATGGCGATGTCCTGAAGCCGGTGCTCGCGCCACCCGGGGCTGACAAAGTGCGGGTCACTTGGATCGGCCACGCCTCATTTTTCCTGCAATTCGCTGGCCACTCGGTGATCGTCGATCCGAACTGGGCGAAGTGGCACGGTCCGGTGAAACGCCAGCGCAAGCCCGGCCTCGACCTGCATATCGTGCCGGAAGTGGACCTCGTTTTGGTCACCCATGCCCACTTCGATCACCTGCACAAGCCGAGCTTGAAAATCCTCCAGGCCCGCGAGGGGATTGTCGTCCCGTTAGGCAGCGGCTCGCTGGTCAAGCGCCTCGGGTTTCCCGCCACCCATGAGATGCGGATCTGGGACACCTTGAGTTTCGACCAACTCGAAATCATCCACACGCCGTCCCACCATTGGGGCGCGCGCTTCATTCACGACACCCACCGCGACTACGGCGGCTACATCGTCCGCGCCGGCGGCAAAAGCGTCTTCCATTGTGGCGACAGCGCTTACTTCGACGGCTTCAAGGACATCGGCCAACGTTACGAAATCGACATCGCGCTGATGCCCATCGGAGCCTACGAGTCGCCCAGCGGACGCGATGTCCACATGAACCCCGAGGAGGCCGTTAGAGCCTTCGCCGACCTCGGCGCGAAGGCGATGATCCCGATGCATTACGGCACCTTTCCCTTGGGAAATGAACCGCACCACGAGCCGGTGGAGCGGCTGCTCATGGAAGCGGACCGGCTTGGCATCAGCGAGCAGATTCTCATTCCGGAAGAAGGCGTCGGCATCGAGTGGTGAA
>JANOZJ010000154.1:0-25559 GCA_031429315.1 Akkermansiaceae bacterium | reverse complement strand
GTCCGGCGAAAGGTGCGCGACCGCCGCAACCAAGAAGCCGCCATGGAAACCCTAAGAACCGCCGATGCCCGCGATCCGTTAGCGGAAGCGTTGCCCCATCTGGATGCCGCCATCGGCGATCTATCGGATTCCGACCGGGAGCTGATCCTGCTGCGCTACAGCGTAGGACTCACCTTCAGCGAAGCCGCCAGGCGCACCGGGCGCAAGGAGGCCGCCCTCCGCCAGCAAGCCTGCCGGGCCGTGGAAAAACTCAGTGGGATGCTGCGCCGCCGCGGTGTCTCGGTGCCCGCCGCCACTCTGACGACCGGACTCGGCGTCCACTTGGCGGGAAATTCCACCGCCTCGGCCGCTCTCCTTGTTTCCAGCGCCGCCCTCGCCAGCGCCGGTGGTATTGGTGGCTTCTTGCTTGTGGGCATTACCTTTCTAACTATGACTGCGAAACAATCCATCATCGCCGGAGCCGTTCTTGCGGCCCTGCTCGTCACCGGCCCACTCGTCTGGCAGGCGTCCCGAATTCATCGATCCGAGCAATCACTGGCAGCGGTTTCCCGCGTCAACGGGGATCCAAAACAAGCCGCCGCGCGATCCGATGAGCCCTCCACCCGGACAGGAAAAACAAAATCCGATCGGTCCGCGAAAACTCTATCCGAAGCTGACAGACTGAGAATGATGGGGGCGATTCCGGGAATTTTCATGTCGAACATCAAGGTGAGCCTGAACGACTGGTTCGAACGGGATGCTTGGATGGAAGCCCATCGCACGGCACTGGCGCTTGGACTTTCTCCCGAAACGGAAACTGCATTGCGTGACCTTCTAATCGCAGAACATGGCCGGACGGTTGCCGGAATGGATCTCGACGACGCCGAAAAGGGTGATCGCGCCACCCAGCGGCGTGAACGCGACGCCAGAGTCGATGCGTGGTTCTCGGCTAAACTCAGTCCCGAGCAGCAGCAGTCCCGCAAGCGTATGGACGATGCCAGAACTGCGGCGCTCACCGAGAAACTTGCCACGACGGCGGTGCAGGGAATCGCCGCGAACGTTGATTTATCCGAGGATCAAAAAGCCCGGTTGTACGAAACCGCAGCGGCCAAAGTCGCCCTCAGCCTCGACGAAAAGGCGTATTCCAATTCCTTCGGATTGGGTATCAAAATCCTCTACGCGGTCCCGTCACTCCCGGTGGAGGAGGAAGCAGGGGATTTTGTCAGCAGTATTCTGGATCCCGGTCAGCGGGAGCTATGGAAGGTCGCGGTCGAGCGCGACCGTACGTTTGGTGACAGCATGCAGAAACGCGTCATCGGTGGCGTGTTCGAGCAGTTAGGAAAAGCAAAACCCACGCACGAGGAGCTTTTCGGACCGTTTAAAAAATAACAGCCAAGCGATTTTCTATCACCTTAACCCACCTTGCCACTTATGAATCCAGTTCAACGCCTATTAGTCTCCTTCGGTGTCATCCTCGTTCTTGGCGGACTAACTTTTTCCTATCAGAACCGGCGATTCGACGAACTCGCCCACCGTATAGAGTTCCGGTCCGCCGCAGTCGGCACCCCTTTAGCTCCCCCTGATGAAACTCCGGAGGCCGATAGTTCCGAGACAACGCCTGCCGTGGAGTCTCCGCAGTCAGACACGGACCCGGCAGATGCGTTCATCAGGAAACTGAAGGAAGCGCTTGCGGCTTCTCTGACGAAGGATCAGGTGAGTGCATTTCTGAACGCGGGGGCGAAAGGAACCGCATTCGAGAGGCTCGCTGCCACCGCAAATCTCACCAAGGAGGAGCGCGACACCATCCGGCAAGGCCTAGAACACTATGACGAGCAAAAGGTGGCTCTCTATATGAACCGTGACCTGGCAACCGCCGCCCTGACCGCCGGCCTCGCCGAGGTGAAGCGCCGCCAGGAAGAATGGCTGGCCTCGCAACTGGGTAAGGAACGATATGAAGCGATCCTCCGCTCTGATGAACAGCACACACGTGCCTCCGCCGAACGGAGGGCCGCCGGGTCGGTCTCGCGAATCAATTCCGCTGCCGACCTCACGGAAACGCAGAAGGAAAAACTCTACGCGGGATTTCTCGAACTCAACCTCCATTCACCCACTGCCGCGGAGGACAAGCTCGTCGTGGACACCTTCGGGTCTCTCGAAATTGGACCGTCCGCTCCGGACATTTCCGAGGATGCGGAGAAAATACTGACTCCCGAGCAGCGGGAACTCTATCAACTCCAGCGGCAGGCTGCGGCACAAAACACCTCCGCCCAAAGCGAAGCCATCATGGGCACGATGGAGTCTCTGATGCCCGTCGTGATGGGGCTGCTGGAATCCGATCCCTGAGCATTGCCGAACCCAGCGCATTTAATCTCCGACACCACTCCATGAACCGCATGAAAACAACATCCATCCGCCATTTGTCCACCATCGCCCTGCTCTGCTGCTGCAGCAGCAGCTGCGTCGTTTACACGAAATACAAAGACGAAACGCGCATGAAAGTGAGCTTCAGCAGCACCTCAACTGCGCAGACTTTTTACGATGCCTACGCCTCCGTCGGTTCGCCGGTCGGCAACGGAAGTGTTGTTGCCAGAATACCACGGCCCATCCCATACTGGCAGATGACCACGGATACCGAGAACACCAAGTTCAACGCGGCCGTCCGGATGGCGGACACCAACCACGACCGCATCATCGCGCAGAAGGAGGCCCGCGCCTATGCGGCGACCGTCGCGGCGGATCGGAAACAGCAATGTGGGGATGAGAAGTTCTGATGGATTTCCGCCGTTGGCCTGATGGCGATCAACGGGCGTGGAAACCGCAAGGTTACTGCGCCCGCAGTTCCTCGATTCTTATGTCGGTTTTCCCCGCGTCTTCGGGCAGCTTGGCTTGATCGAAGGCAGATTTCAGGCCGAGCAGGGCGTTCATGTCGTTAGGAACGGCGGTGAGCGCGCGCTGGTAGGATTCGATGGCTTCCTTTGGCTGACCGACGGCGAGGTAGTATTCGCCGAGACGGTTGGCCATGGGCGTGAGGATCATCGGCGGGAACAACATGGGCGCGGGATGCTGGCGCTCGACGGCGGAAGCGAACCAGTTGTAAGCCGTACCCATCCGGTCCTTGGGGCCTGCGAGGGCGAGACGGCCACGGAGGTCGCTGGCGAGGATTTCCAAGGCGCGGAAGGCACGGTTCCATGCGGAGCGCTCGCCGCTGGCGTTGGCTGCAGCTTGGGTTTTGCTCATGGTCTCGCCGTGTTGGGTTAGGGCGGCGGCGACGATGCGGGCCTCGCTGATTTTGCCATCGTCGATCAAGCGGCGGCCTTCAAGTGCGAGGCGGACACCATCGATCCACCAGTAGGCGAGGGATTTTCCGTGGCTATCCATGAGGTCGCCAGGCTTGGGCAAGGAGTGCAGGGCTTCATCCGCATTGCCGCGCAAACCGCGGTGGAGAAGGATGCGGGCGGGGAGGGTTTTCGCGTCCCACAGCAGGAGGCGGCTCCCGGGCGAGGCGGACCGTTTGGCGGGAAAGGGAGTCGCGGCGACTTGGCGGGCGGCGGCGTAGGCGGTTTCAAAATCCCCTTTTGAAACCAGCGCGATGATTCGGTAGCACTCGGCTTTCACCCACTCGGGGCAGTCAGCGGCGGTGATCTTGTTGTCCTTCATCCAGGATTCGAACATGGCGGTGGCGCGGCCGAATGCGGCACTGGCTTTGCCATGCTGGCCGCAGCGCCATTCGTAGTGGCCGAGCAGGTGATGATAGGGCGCGTAGGCGGGGGAAATCTCGCAGAGCTTGCGGGCGAGATCGAGCGAGGTGGTGAGGTCCGGACCTTCCGCGCGGATCGATAGCAGGGCGTTGACGGGCAGGGGACTTTGTGGATTTTTCCCGATGATCGCGAGCAGGCTTTTTTCGGCAGCTTCCTGACCGGGAGTGGCACCGCCGAATTCATCGTAGCCGCTCCTGCCGAACAGCGCCGCGAAGATGCCCGCTTGCAGGTCGTTGGGGAATTGATCGGCGACCTTGCGAAATGCCACGGCGGCTCCGGCCGGACCCGCCTCGATGTATTTGATCAATCCATAAGCGTAACCGCGCTCGAGCTCGCTGCCTTTTCCGGCATCGACCAAGTCGAGCAAGCGGTCCGTCGCGGCATTGCGGGCGGGGCCGGTTTCCAGCGACGGGGTGAGCAGGGACATGACCATCCCCCAGTGCGCGAGCAGGCATTCCGGGTCTTCGCGCATCGCGGCGGCGAAATGGCGGCTGGCCTCGAATTCCCAGCCGCCGTGCAAGTGGTTCAGGCCTTGGTTGACGTGCGCTTGGGCGTTTTCCGTGGCGGCGGTGACTGCCATTTGGATGCCGTTGGGGAAATTCATCATGGCGGGTTCGCCAAGTTCTTTGACGGGGCCGGGGATGGCGGCTTCCACGTCGGGGATTTTTTCCCGCAGCGGGAGTGTTTTCGCATCCGCTGGAACGGCGGGGCCAGCGGGTGTCTCGCCCGCCAAAAACGCGCAACTCACCAGCAAGGCCGCCATCAACCGCAGTTTCATGATGGGAAGATGGCCACGGCCTGCCCACAGCTCCAAGCAAAATGACACTGGCGTGCGCCGCGCAGTCTCGCGTAGTCTCCGGCCATGAAGCTTGGAGTCATTGGATGTGGGAAAATGGGCACGGCGCTGATTCAGGGTGCGATTCGTGCGGGAGTGGTCGCGGCAGGCGACGTGATTGGCTGCGACCCTTACGAGAAATCTCGTGAGGCGTTTGCCCAAGCGACCGGTGCCAAAGTCACCGTGGACCTCGCCGAGTTGGGTGCCGCCAGCGACGTGATCCTGCTTTGCACCAAGCCCCACGACGTGCCGGTGGCCCTGGCCGCTGCCGCGAAAATGAGCGCGGGCCAGCCCCGTTTGGTGATTTCCATCGCGGCGGGTGTCACTCTAACTGCGCTGGAAGCTGCGGCTTCGGAAAATTTCCGGCTCATCCGCGCCATGCCGAACACCCCGGCGCTCGTCGGCCGTGGAGCTGCAGGCTATTGCCTCGGATCCCGTGCAAACGCCGATGACGCCAAGACCGCCCAAGCCCTCCTCGGTGCCGTCGGGTTGGCGGTCGAAGTCCCCGAGCGCCTGATGGACGCGGTCACCGGTCTGTCCGGCAGCGGGCCGGCTTATATTTATGTGGTCATCGATGCCCTCGCCGACGGCGGCGTCCGGGCCGGCATCCCTCGCGCGGATGCGGTGCGTCTGGCTGCCCAAACCGTGCTCGGCGCTGCGGCGATGGTGTTGGAAACCGGCGAACATCCCGCAGTACTCAAGGACATGGTCACCTCGCCCGGAGGGACCACCATCGCCGGGCTGGCCGCGCTCGAACGCCACGGCTTGCGGTCCGCCCTGATCGAGGCGGTCGGTGCCGCCGCCCAGCGCGCGACTGAACTTGGGAAGTGATTGATTTTGGGCTTTCCCAGCCCCATCGGCCTCCTATGCTCCGCCGCATGACCTATCGGCTCATGGCCTTCGCGCTGATTTCCGCCTCCGCTTTTCATGTTGTTTCCTGCGGCCCGGATCCCGACATGCCGATCATGGCGGGAAACACCCAGGCCGCCGCCAGCGACGGCGAGGCATTCTATCAAAAGGCCAAACAGGCCGACGACGCCGGCAAGGTCGGTAAAGCGATCAAGCTCTACGATGAGACCGCCACCCGTTACCCCTTCGCACCGTCCGCGCCGCAAGCCCGGTTCCGCCAGGCCCAGCTCCTCGAGCAGCAGGGCCAGATCGTGAAATCCTTCGAGGCCTACGACAAGTTCCTCTCCCGCTTCCAGGGCAGCAGCCTCTACACCACCGCGTTGAACCGCCAGATCGCCATGGCGCAGTCCGCCGCCGACGGCGATGTCAAACAAAGCATGCTCGGCCTGAAGACCAAACTCTCCCTCGACAAAACCGTCGAAATGCTCGGCAAGGTCCGCCACAACGCGCCGAAATCCCCGGCTGCGGCGAAGGCCCAATTCACCATCGGCCAGCTTTATGAAGGTAAGAAAAAGTCCAAGGAAGCCATCGCCGCCTACCGCCAGCTCGTCCGCGACCAGCCCGCGAGCGCCCAAGCTCCCGAAGCCTTGTTCCGCATCGGCCTCATTCTAACCGCCGAGGCCGACCGCGGGAACCAGAATCAGGCGAATCTCGACCTCGCCAAAGAAGCCTTCAACGACTACCTGATCCAGTATCCCGGCCACTTGCGCAATGCCGAGGCCCGCCAGTTCATCGCCACCGTCGGCGGCAAGGATCTCCAGCGCTCCTACGACATCGCCGAGTTCTATCAAAAAACCGGCAAGACCGAATCCGCCAAGGTTTACTACCGCGACATCGTGAAACGCGCGCCATCCGGTGCCCTCCGCGACAAGGCCCTCGCCCGACTCAAGGAACTCGGCGAGTGATCTAACTTTTCCGCCCCGTGAAACCACTCTTTCTGCTAGCTCCCGCATTGCTGCTCGTTTCCTGCGCTGGCTATCAGCTCGGAGTCACCAAGCCCGCGTCGCTCATGCGGGTGAAAACCATCGCCGTGCCGATGTTTGCCAACTCCACCTTGCATCCCCGCGCCGAGGCTCTCGCCACTTCCGCCGTGGCCGATGCCTTCATCCAGGACGGCACCTACCGGCTCGCGAAAACGGATCATGCGGACGCGGTGTTGGAATGCGATCTGCGAAGCATCAGCTACACCTCCATCCGCGGAACCCGCCGCGACACCCTTCTGCCGGAGGAGCTTGCCAACACCGTCACCATCGAATGGACCCTGCGCGACGCCAAGGATCCCACCAAGGTTCTCGCTTCCGGTGAATCCTCCGGAACCAGCCAGCTTTTCGTCTCCTCCAACCTCCAGACCGCCCGTAACAACGCGCTCCCCGAAGCCCTCGAACACGCCGGTGAGGCTCTCGTCTCGCGACTATCTAACGGCTATTGAAAGCCGCCCCATCACTTTCAGTCACACCCCAAAGGCCCATGGACCGCAGTCCAAGCGACTTCCCACGTCGTCAGCGCCGGGCGCGCAGGGCTGCCTTGAGCCGGTCCACCTCGTCGAGCAGATCCAGGATCAGCTTGATGCCGGTTAGATTCGCCTCGCTGGTGGCGCGGAGATGCTCGATCTGGCGGAGGGTGTGGATTGTCTCGTCGTCGAACCCGCCGCTCGCAGCGGCGGGGTGGATCAGGCCATGCTCCTGATAGTGCAGGATGGTTTGCGAGGAAACGCCGGTGAGTTCGGTGACGATGTCGAGCGTGTAAGTCGGCTGCGCGTCGGGGTCGTTTGCGGGGTCCGGGTTCATGCGGGCGGGTTGGTGCGCGGGTTGAATTTTGAAACGTCGCGGAGTTTTTCCCACAACGCGCGCTCTTCATCGTCGGGATTGGCCGGCAGATGGATGTTGAGCGTGGCGTGGAAATCACCGCGGCCGCCGGCCTTGCCTTTCGGCAGACCGCGTCCGCGGACGCGGAGTTGCTGGCCATTCTCGCTACCGGGCGGGATCCGCAGCTTGATCGGGCCATCGAGGGTCGGCACTGTTAGTTGGGCGCCGAGCACGGCTTCCCACGGCGCGAGATCGAGGTCGTAATAAAGGTCCGCGCCCTCGGTGTGGAAATCCGGGTGGGCGGCGTGGCGGACGCGCAGATAGAGATCGCCGGCCACCGCGCCGCCGGCACCGGGCTCGCCCTGGCCGGGGACGCGGATGCGTTTGCCATCGGTGACTCCGGCCGGGATGCGGACTTGGAAGGATTGCGTTTCGGCCTTGCCGGTGCGGGCGTTGGTACTCTGGAGGGAAATCGGGCGGACGGCTCCATGCATGGCTTCATCCAGGGAGACGAGGATATCGCCCTCGATGTCGCCGCCCCGGCGTTCCCGCGTTCCGGCCGCGCCACTATCAGGAAATCCATAACGGCTGGCACCGCTGAAGTATTGCTCGAAAAAGTCGCTGAAGCCGGTGCCGCCGAAGTTGAATTCCCGCCCTTGGCCGGGTGCCTTTCCCGGGCGGCGTCCATGGGGATCTTGCCAATGCTGGCCGAGTTCGTCGTATTTTTTGCGCTTCTCCGGATCGCCCAGGACTTCGTTGGCCTCGTTGATTTCCTTGAACTTGGCCTCGGCGGTTTTCTTGTCCTTGGCGACGTCCGGGTGATGCTTGCGGGCGAGCTTGCGGAAGGCCTTTTTGATGTCGGCGCTGCTGGCGTCGCGCGCGACACCAAGGGTTTCGTAGTAGTCTTTGAATTCGGCGGACATGATGGTTGAGTGAGCGGCTTTCTGTTACTCGGATTAAACCGGATCCGGGCGGGTGTCTAGGCCGCAGAAATAGGGGGCATGGACGTGCATCCCGTTATCCTCGTGCCGGAGACTTCACCCGCCGCATCCAGCGGAGCGCGAGATACGCGAGGAGTAAAACCACGGCTGCGACCGAGGCGATGGCCCAGCTTGGAATCGGGATCCTGGCTTTGAATCGGAGGGTGACCGGGGTCTGGATCGCTGCGGCTAGCGGGAAATCCCACACCAGGGTGCGGCCGGCGTTTTCCACGCGAGTGGCGTTGGACTCCGCGGCGGCTTCCGGCAAATGGATGATGTAAGTTAGATTGCGGTCCTTGAACTGGGAGACCGGCAGGAAGATCGCGCCCGGCAGGGCCTTGCCCGGAGTGATGGTCCTGGAAAATCCGATGTTACGGCCATCGAGGTCCACGGACATTTCGCCTGCCAGATAGTTGGCGGAGGAGGGGAGTTCTTCCAGCGACGCGCCCTTGGAAATCGCCTTGAGGTCCAGGGCGGAGTCGAACGTGGCTTGAACGCGGATCTTCAGCCGGTCTTGGTCTGTGAATACCTCGAAGCTGGAAGTGGAAATCGCCGGGGTGTCTTGCAGGAAACCGCCGATGAGCCGGCGGACACCCGCTTCACCGCCTTGGAATCCGGCGGCGGCGGCGGGCAGGGAATAGCTGAGATCCGCACGGCCGCTGCCATTGGCGTTGAGCCAGATTTCCTCGCGGCCATCGATGCACGAGACGAGCAGGAATGCGGTGATGACAGCTAACAGGCGGACGATGTGGCGCGGCAGTTCCATGTCACAATAGGTGCTCCGCGCTGGGCATGAGGAAGTCTAGCAGCGAGTTCATGGAGACACTGTGTCACGACTGGCGGGCGAGGGCAACGCCTGGAATAGCCCCGGCAGATCCGGCAGGTCCGCAGCCGAGCGGGCGCGTTGCGAGGAAATGATTTTGCTGTTGGCTCGTGCGCCGCTTGTATCGGCTAGTCCCCGGGGTGATGGACGATGTCGTCTGCGGACCAAAACTCGTGGTCGGGACCGGCAGAGCGGATGTCCATTCGGTCGTGGGCCAGAGCGTGGAAAAAATACGGAGTGCCCCACCGGTCGATGAGCCGGGCTTGTCCGTCCAGGAAGGTTCCCTTCGCCGGCAGGTAGGCCACACCTTGCGGGTTGTGCCCAAGGAGGGTGGCGGCGATTTCCTCATTCGAGCCGATGGGGTTGCCGTCACAGTGGCGGCGGTATTGTAAAAGCAGCAGTGAAACCGTGGCGAGGTCGTCGGCAACATTGCGCTCGGGCGCGTTGAGGGTCGCGGCCTGCCGCGCAATCTCCAGGGTGACGATCCTGGGTGTTGGTCGGAGTTTTACGGGCCGAAGCACCCGCGCGACCTGCGCGGATCCGCGTTCGACGAACCGTGGCGAGAGCGATGGACTCAACCACAAGACGATGGACGCTGTTCCGATCACGGACAGCGCAACCATCACACGCATGAGGGAGGTTTGCATTGGATCGGTTGAGGTGTCGGGGTGGGCGCTTCAAAGAAACCCGAGATTGGTGGAGGCGATGGCGAAGGGATCGTCGAAGCGCGGGAGGTTGGGGAAAATGGCTTCCGCTTCGCTGCTGCCGACCCCCATCCATGAGGCGAGGACCGCGGAGTATTGATCGACGGAGGTATCCGGAATCCAACTGCCACCGCCGGTATCGATGGAGTGGGCGGATGCGCCGAGCTTGAGCGAAGGAAAGTGGCCGTAGAGATCACCGCCGTGGACCGCGCCGCCCATGACCATGGTGTGGCCACCCCACGCGTGATCGGTGCCGGCGGTTGCGGGATTGGAATTATTTGGAAGGAAGGTCCGGCTGAAGTCGGAGGCCGTGAAGACGGTGACGGCATTCCAAACGCCAAGTGCCTGCATGGCGTCGTGGAATGCCATCATGCCTTGGGACAGTTCATCGATGAGGTTTGCCTGGGCGCTGAGGAGTTTATCGTGGTTGTCGTAGCCCCCGATCTGGCAGAAGAAAATCTGGCGGTTGTTGCCGAGCACCGAGCGGCCGGCGATGAGCTTGGTGATCATTTTCAACTGATCGCCGAGCGGGCTGTTAGCCGCGGAGTAGAGCGAGTCGATATCGACCCCGCAGGTGGCCGCCGCGGTGATGGCTGCGCCGACGGCGCCTTCGGTGGCGCGAGCGCGGGCGACAACCCGGTTGTAGGCCTCTTCGTGGAGGTTGTCGTGGGTCATCCGCATGATTTCCTCGAAGCCTTTGAAGCACTTGCCCTGGTCGGTGGATTTGTAGGTGCCGTCAGGATTGAGGGCGGTGTCGTAGGGATTGTTGTCGCCACCCACCGAGTCGAAGCCAGAGAGCGGGCGCACACCGGCAGGGCTTACCATGTATTGGACGACGTCACCTGTGGTGCCCACTTGGAAGGAGTTGATGCCGGTGAGCGAGATCGACATGGAAACCTTGGAAGCGGCGGAATTGTTGTATGAGGCATGCAGCAAGTCGGCGGCACGACCGCCCCATCCGGACGAGAAAGGACGGTCAGAAATGGAGGACTGCCACTGGACTTGCTGATCTTCGTGGGAGAAGAGCTGGATGGGAAGCGGGATGGTGCGGTTGATGAAGTCGAGGCGTGAGGGTATGGGGTAGGAAAGCGTGCCGACGTTGCAGACGAAGGCTAGCTTGCCGCCGTTGAAGAGGTTGGCCAGCGCCACTGCGGAAGGGTGGACGCCCATCGGTGAAGCCAGTCCTTCATGATGGCGGGTGAATGCGTGACAGCCCGGAGGGATGATGAGCGGGTGAAGACTGGCGGAGGGAAGCGCCAGCACGCCGCGGCCGTTTTCGTAGTCGGCACGGAGCGGGTTGCTTGCCGGATCACCGGCGGGGACGAGAAGATTGTTAGCATCATTGCCACCCCCGAGGAAGAGGCAGACGAGGGCTTTGTATCCTGAGGAGGGGCTGCCCTGGGCCATCGCCGCAGTCATGAGGCGCAGGTGGGCAAGTGCGTTGACCAGGCCGGCGGCACCGAGCGAGGCACAGACCGACTGACGGAGGAAGTCGCGCCGGGTGGAGCCGGATGGTTTGCCGATAGGTTTCATGGCGAGTGGTGGTTAGATGTTATTTTTGAATCACAAAGGCAGGGGAGGACATGACGAGCCAGAGTGCGTTGTTGATACGCAGCCGCATGGAGTAGGCTTGGTTTGCGGCGGAGTCCTCGCCGTTGTTGGCGGCCCGGATGGAGGTGACGGCATCGAGGATAATGCGGCGCGGCTGGCCGGGGGTGATGCCGTATTGCGCCTTGAGGGAGCCGGCGCAAAGCAGTAGATCGATGCGGTCGATGACCGTTTCGCATGCCGCAGCGATGGCGCCCGAATTGTTGAAAGTGGCTGAGTCCAGGCCGGTGAACCCGCCGTCGCCATTGACATCGACGGCGGCCATGTAGAGCGCTTCGAGCGGGGCGAGGTCGGTCTTGAGGCGTTGCGCGGTAGAGGAGTAGTTGTAGGGTGGGAGGTTCTGGCCGGGCACCGGACTCAGCCAGATGGCCCCGTAGATCTGGTGGAAGAGCAAATCCGTTTCGAGGAATACGCTGTTTTCATGCGCCAAGTTGAACTCGGGAGAAGTGAGACCGTTGGCGGCGAGGAGGCCGGATGGCATGTGGTCAGGAAGGAACCAGTTGAAGACTGACGGAGCCGACAGGGGAGTCTGGGAAAGGAAGCCGTCGGAATTGTCGAGCCGGACCCGGGTGGTGCCGGCGGGGAACTTGGCCAACTCGCCGGCGGGGTAGCGGTAGGCGGCAAGGTCGGAGAGGAGGAGCTGGGACTTGGCATCGAAGGCACGGAGGAATCCGGCAACGCGGAGAAGCGGCTCACGTTTCTTGCCGAAGCCGGCAGGGGCATGGGGCGTGCCCGGCGAGCGGGCTTCGGGGTCGAGGAGGATGGCCTTGATGGTCGCGGCGAGATTTCCGCCGGAGTTGGTGAAGGCGCTCGCGACGCGGTAAAGGTATCCACCGGAGGGATTGGCGGTGACGAGGCGCTGGATCAGGCGGCGGCAGACAAAAGGCGCGGTGTTAGGATGGGATGCGAGGCGGTCGAGCACATTGGCGAGGTCCTGCCCGCCAGTCTGGCCTGCGGGGATGGAGATGCCCAAAACCGTCTTGGCACCGGTGTCATGGTAGGCCGCAAACGATGCCATCGGATGGGTCCACTGCGCTTCATGTCGGGTGATGCCATTGCCGTGGTGGAAATTGGTGTTGGTGACGACCGTGTCCGTTGCCGGCGGATCGTTGATGGTGCCAAACGACCAACCGGTCAGCACACGGGCCATCTCGGTGATGCCGCTCTGATCATAGGTGGGGATCGGCAATCCGTCCGAGCCGAGTTTGAGAGACCCGTCGGGGTGGAGTTCGACGAGGCCGATGGAAAACAACTGCATGATCTCGCGGGCGAAGTTTTCGTTCGGCGAGACAATCCGGATGCCCATGTTATTGAACACGGCCTTTTCGTTGCGCAGGTGGGATAGATATTGCCCCATCACCGGGTGGGTGGCCACCCCTCCAAGGAGATCGCGATAGCTGCCCGAGACGCCACTACGAAGCATGTCGTAGTAATGTGCGGCACCATACGAGCGAAGCAGAATGACGGGATCGTGATCGGAAATGACGAAGATCTCGCTGAGGGCGAAGGCGGCACGCTGGCGCAGTTGGTCGGGTGCGTGGCGGGCCAGCAGCCACCAACCGCGGATTCGGTTACAATGGTAGGGATCGTACGCCGGATTGAAGTCCGGATGATCCGGTGGCAGCGCGGCACGGGTTTCGATTTCCTGGCGGTCTGCGGCGACGACATAGTCGAGCAACGACGGCGAAGGCAGGGCGAACTGCTGGTCGATCCACTCACCGAAGGCGGCGGTTCGATCGCCGGAGTGGCTGGCGACGAGGACTCGGAGGGCGGTGACGTCGGCCATGGTGGCGCCGAATGTGGCCTGGGTGAGGAAGCGGACGATCTCGCGGTCCAAGCCGGAATCGATGACCGGTTCAATGAGTGCGGGAGCAGGCGGCGGTTGGAAGGTGGCGCTGCCGCTGGAGATAACAAAGGCCCCCCGGATTTCGCCGTTCGGGCAGGCATTGGTTTTGATGGAAAGCTCGACGCCTGCCGACAACAGCGCATCGAGAACATTCTGGTCGGTTGGAAATGAGCCACTGCCGCGGATCGGCCAATTGTGGCTGGCGTATCCGGCGGGTGTGATGGTCTGAAACAGAGTGCCGTCGCTCGTTTGGACTTCCACGGAGCTAATCGGTGATTTCAAGTTAGAGAAGGAAAGAACGATGGTGGCGATGTCGTTGTCGCCGGACAGACGGAGCACCGCGACACCCGTGCCAAGCGATCCCGTGCCAAAGATCGGGCCGAGGTTTGCCAAAAAGAAGGCTTGGTTGGCCAACGTGGGAGGGGCGTCGCGAATCGTCACAGTGACTCCTTGGGAGGAGCCGATGGAGATGTGAACCTCCTCGGGAACCTCGCGGAGAGTGTCGCCAAGTGGGACGACATGGAGAGCCGCCACGGGAACTCCCGCAGGAATCACGAACCGTCTGCTGATAGGCCCGGCGGTGGCGTCTTGAAGCAAAAAGTCACTGGCGCTTGCGGAGGATTTCGTGGGATCGCTGGCACCGCTGACCCTCAGGAAAATCGTGATCGGGTAAGCGGCAGCCGAGTTGCGAGTGAATGTGACAATGGCGGGTGTGGCATCATTCTCATAAGCGACTGGAGACGCCACGCTGGCTGTCACCAGTCCCGCTCCCAGAGCATTGAGAATCTCGCTTGCAACGGCAGGATCGTTGCCGGGGAGTCCGCTGGAGAAAGAGTCACTGTTGTAGGGGTCGAAACCGGCAAGTTGCAACTCTTCCCAATCGGTGAGGCCGTCGCCATCGCTGTCGCAGTCGGAGACCCCGACGCGATAGAAGCCGCTGGCACCAAGACGGGGTGCTTGGATCTGGACGGCATTGCCGAGCGCTCGCACCGGATTCCCGTAAGCCGTCCATGGCCCAGGCAGGGTGTTGGCAGTAAAAACCTGGTAACACTTGCCGGGCTGGCTGGTGATGTCGATCCGGACCTCGTTCCCGATCAGCGCACCGAGGGTAATGCGCAAAGCCGAGCTTGAATCGAGCGGATCGGTGCCGGCGATTGCCTCTTCGGCATTGCTCACGCCATCGGAATCGGAGTCGTCCCCACGGATGAGTGATCGGGCGTCAAACAGGGCTTTCCATACATCCGATATACCATCGGTCACTGCCGCATGAACGGTGATGCTTACTGTCACCATATTCGAATCCGTAGTGCCGTCGTTGGCGTGGTAGGTGAATGAATCCATGCCCGCGAAATTCGCGCCGGGCGAGTAGCTGAAGCCGCCGCCAGCGGCGAGGGTCAGCGTGCCGTGGGCGGGATCGGAATTTTTGATTGCGCTCAGCGGGTTATTTTCCGCGTCGCTGTCATTGGCCAGCACGCCAGCCGCAGCTACCAGCAGCGGGGTGTTAGCCGCAGTTAAGTAGGCGTCTGCCACCGCCACCGGCGCTGTATTGACTGGCGTCACCGTGAGCGTGACCGCTGCCGGCGCGGAGTCCGCCGTGCCGTCGTTGGCCGTGAAAGTGAAACTGTCGGGGCCGTGGTAGTCGGCCGCTGGAGTGTAGGTCGCAACCGCGCCAGCCAAGCTCACCGTGCCGTGCGTCGCGCTGCCCGCCGCGAAGGTCAGGCTGTCGCCATCGGGGTCGCTGCCTGTTAGGGTGATTTCGACTGAGCTGTCTTCGGCCACCGATACCGCCTGGGCGATGGCCAGCGGGGGATCGTTGACGGGGGTGACCGTGATGGTCACCGCCGCTGAAGCTGAATCGACGGTGCCATCGTTCGCCGTAAAAGTGAAACTGTCGGCACCGTGATAGTTCGCCGCTGGGGTGTAGGTCGCAACCGCGCCGGCCAAAATCACCGTGCCGTGGGCTGCGGCACCCGCCGCGAAGGTCAGGCTGTCGCCATCGAGGTCGCTGCCAGTTAGGGGGATTTCGACTGCGCCGTCTTCGGCCACCGATACCGCCTGGGCGATGGCCAGCGGGGGATCGTTGACCGGAGTCACCGTGAGCGAGATCGTTGCGGCAGTGGGATCTGCGGTGCCATCGTTCGCCGTAAAAGTGAAGCTGTCGGCACCGTGATAGTTCGCCGCTGGGGTGTAGGTCGCAACCGCGGCAAGGAGTCATCCGACATTAGAAATATCCAAAAAACCCTAAAAAACCCCGGAATTGCCCGGAAACAGGAGGTTCTTGGCGTCCTCGAACCCCTAAAAAGCGGGGTTTGGGAGTTGTAGAAAAGTGGGGGGAGGAAGGCGGGATTACCCGGACAGATTAGAAAACTGCCCGAAACTTAAAACGGTGGATCCATTTCGCCTGGATCCGCCTTTTTTGGATAGACGCGCTTCTTACGGAGCTTTGGATCGGCCCGGCCTTCGCGGGTGGCGATGTGGTTGCCGAGGTGGGAGAGGAGGCCGTGGAGGGTTTGCGGGTCGAGCCGCTCGGCGAGGGTGGCCATCGTCAGCGTTGGCTTGCCGGTGCGCTGCCTGGCGCAGACCAGGAACCAGCCTTCGTGGATGTGGCCCTTTTCGTGGGTGATGGTGACCGCGGCATGCGCGGCGAGCTTCTGGCGGATGAGGGCAACGTACTGTTCGCAGGATTCCCAGGTGTCGTTGCCATCGACGGGGCGATAGGTTTTGACGCCGGTCTTGAGGCTCAGTTTCAGCGCTTCGTCTTCGCGGCCGGCGAGTTCGAGGAAGAGGATTTTCACCGGGGGCCACTCGGCGCGGACAAGTTTGCTGATGCCTTCCTTGCCGACGCGGTCCATGACCATGTCGCGCCGCCATTCGTCGAACGACATGCCGGGCTCGATGCGACCGAGGGATGTTTGATAGGCGAAGGCGTCCTTTGCCTCCAAGACCAGGTTCCGCGATTCCTCGGGCGTGAGGCGACCGGCAAGGCCGGGTGTGCCGCCCCTCCGCAGGGGCTTTGCAGAGGGGCTGCGGTCAGTCTTGGAAACGGTCTTGCGGGCGGTGGTTTTGGTTTTCGGTGGCATCGGTGTGGGGCGTTTGGGGTTCGTCGAGGCAGGACGGTTGCGGAAAGCCGCCGCGCCTGGCTAAGCGGAGAGCTGGGAAGAAATCGGGATCGAACTTGGCGGAGAGCTGGGCGTGTTCGCAGGTGGCATCGAGCGCGACGGTCGCGCGGATCTTGCCGATCTGATGGGCGCGCGCGGCAGAGGCGCAAACTCCGAAACCGGGTTGGCTCCGGTTCCAGAGGTTGGCACAGCGGCCGCAGTTGACCAGGTCGTCGCTCATGGCCGGCGGTAGTGGTCCAGAATTGTGCGGCGCAGCCGTTGCATCTCACAGGCGGAGGTTAGCAACCACCAGGACATGTCGGTGTGCGGATCGTTCCAGCGAGTCCGCCTGATCCGGATCGCGTTGCTCGCCCGCTGCTCTTTCAAGGCGGTTCGGTTGAGCCAGGCGGAGATTGCGCGGACGTGCGGTTTCATGACTAGGTCAATTTACAGGGGCGTGGCAGAACGCAATCCGGGTGATCAACTGGCTCGGCTCGCACTTGTTGTGCTTGCAGAACATCGCCACAAACTCGGCGGGCGTGAGGTTGGGGAAACCCTCGCGGTGGCATTCTGAAAGGCCGTAGCCGGGATCTTGAAGCAGCGCGTCAAGCCGTTCGATGCGAGCGCTCATGACGATGATTTCTCCAAGGCGAATGATCTGCTCGCCGGGCTTGAGACCCTGGCATTTTTCACAGCCCATCAGATCCTGGCCGGGCTTCAAATTCCCCCAGCCGAGACGGCGGGTGACGTCCTTGGAGCGGTCCTTGAATTGCGCGATCGTGAGGCTGAAGGAAATGTTTCTCATGGCTCAGAGCAGGCGGAGGTGTGGGCCGGTGTCCTTGGTGCCGTGGGTGCGGTTGTGGGACTCGGAAAACGGGCGGCCGCAATGCGTGCAAGACTGCCGCGGGGCAACGTCGGATTTTTCGCAAATGCAGCGGATGGTTCCACGCGCCGGCTTCGGAAGTGCGAGCGGTTTTGCAGCCTTCTCAGGCTTGGCGGCCGAGTCGCGATAGGGCTGGTTCATCTCCAGTTTCACCTCGTCGCGACGATCCTCCTCTGCCGGCCGATAGTGCCAGTTCTTGGACTCTCCATCGGTGCAGAATTTTACGGGCTTGAACTTGGCGAGGATCGCGACGGCCGTGGTCGCGGCAGTGACGCTGTCGAACGCGTAGTCGCAGTATCCGAAGCTGACGATGTGCTTTTTTGTCATGGGGTTTTGTGGGAGGGTTGGGAACAAAAAAGGGACCGGCTTTCACCGGTCCCCGTGGGGCCGAAACGGGTCAGGCGGCGGCGACGGTGGCGGCGGGTGCGGCATCGAGATCCGGCTCGAATTTGCACTTCTCTTCCTTCACCAGTTTGCAGCCGAGATCGGTGAGGATTCTGGCCATTTCGCCGCCGTTTCGCAGGACGGTTAGGATGGCGTTTTTGTCGAGCGCGGGCTTGATGGTGATGAAGCGCTCGGCAAGCGATTCGTCCTCGGAATTGATGATGGCGTCGATGACATCCTCTTCGCTGACATCCTCAATGGTGCCGAGCTTGCCGGTGCCTTCGCGGAGGGCGAGTTTGTGACCGGCGAGGCCGATGGTTTTGCCGGTGGCGAAGACGGTCTCGCGGTTTTTGATCGCCCAGGTGATGAGCGCCTTTTCATTGGTCTTGATCTTGGCGTTCAGCTCGTCGAGAGCGACGGCGAAACCGAGGTTGGTGGTCTCGACGGCCTCGTTGCGCGAGGCCTGCAACTTGTCGCGATCGATGATGATGGCGGCGGTGACGACGGCCAATGCGGTGGCATCTTCGCGGGTGATGATGGACGGACCTTTGAGGGCTTTCAGGAGTTTCGATTTCTGTGTCATTATGGTATTTGGTGAGAGTTGTTAGGAACTCATCCGCTTGGGTTTGAGGACGGAGAGAATTTCGGCAATGTCTTCGGCAGAGGCGGCTTCGCCGGGGGCGGATTGACGGACCGGCGCGGGCGTGCGCGGGTAGCGTGAACCGGCTTGCTCGACTTCCGGCAAATCCTCCCAGCGCTGCTCCTTGATCCAGCGATCAAGCGCGAGGGCATACTGGTTGCCGTCTTTCTTCCACTCCGTGCAGCGGTTCCATATCTTGAGGGCGTTGACCATGACGTCGATCGTCGGTCGCTCGTCTTTGGGGATCAGGTTCCAGGCCTTGCGGCAGAGCAGCTTGGAAGAGCGGGTCTTGGAGATGGGCAGGGCGGCTTTCCAGAGCAAGTCCAGGCCGGAGACCTGGACGGGTGCGCCGGTTAGCTGCGCGTCGATCTTGGCGAGCTTCTCGCGGAGGATTTGCGATGTGGCTTCCGACGCCGCGAGCTTCTTCCGAAGAGTCTCGGCTTGGGATTGGAGGGCTGCTTTGGAGGTGGACATCGGAAGGATCAGCTAGTTTTCAGGGGAAGAGCAAGAGCGGCGGGCAGCCACATGCACACCGAGCACTTCCCGCATTCGTAGGAGTCCTCGCCGTCGAAGGTGGTGATGAATTCCAGTGGGCCGTGACCGAGTGGGCAGGTCAAAACCGGGCGGGTCGCAGGAGGTGGTGTTAGAGTGGCCATTTACGCGGTTTTGAATGTAGGAAATTGAACGATTCGGTCGCTAGGCAACACAGATCCGAGCTTATCGATCGGACTCTCGGTGCCGTGGAATCCTACCGCGTGGGTGTAGATCTCAGTGGTCTCCACGCTGGCGTGTCCGAGTTGGTCTTGGATGGTGCGTATATCGGTGCCGCTGAGGATTAAATTGGTGGCGTAGGAATGCCGCCAGACGTGGGGCGAAACCCGCTTTAGAATGCCGGCCGCTTCCGCTGCATCTTTGAGAGGTTTTTCCAGGCCCTTGGTCGTCGCGTGCCAGCGCTCGTCGCCGCGCGTGACCCGCGACGGAAAGAACCAATACCAGCTCAACCGTTTGAATTGTGCCCGGCCTAACTTCCGCATCAGCGCGGGATCATCGATCGGGAAAATCAACCCGGCGGCGCTGTCTTTTTCCCACTGCCGGCGGCACTTGCGGATCTGCTCCTCTATCATCGGATAGAACGCCCGCGGCAGCCTGATTGTCCGGTCTTTGTCGTTTTTACCGCTTCGCACGGTGATCATGCCAGCCGCGAGGTCGATGTCCTTGAGGCGCATCGTTAGGCACTCCGTAACCCTCAAACCGCAGCCATACATGAGGATACACTGGAGCTTGTTGATCCGGTCCAACCGGGAGATCGTCGCCATGCATTCCGGGTGCGTTAGAAAAACCGGCACGCGCCGTCCCTTGGTGGGAATGCCGATGTTGAGCGAACCCGGCGGCACATCGACGCGAAGCACACGGCGGTGGAAAAAGACCAGGGCATTGAGCGCCTGCTTGCGAGTCTTCCAAGACAACCTGCGGCCCGTCGCCAAATGGTCCAGATAGGTCTGGAAATCGACAACTGTCCCGCTCTTGAGAAGGCCCGAATAATCCCGCACCCACCCGCGATAGGTTTGGCGCGTGGTGTGGCGGTGATTTTCCATCAATTGCTCGCGGTCGAGAGCATCTAGAGCATCTTTTAGTTTCATGCGGGATTTGGGATTCAGGGAACTCGGGTTCGCTCAATTAACTGTTCTGCGGATATTGCTTTCCGCACCACGGGCAAAATGTCATCTCGATTGAGCGTGGCTCGCCGCGCTTCATCCGTTTCCCGTCGAGGCGTTCCAGTGGCAGGCAACGAGCCACGCGGGCGGCACCATTTTTCACCCTGAGATAGCTCAGCGCCGACGATACTTGGTATCCCTGCGGTTCGAGTCCTTGGTCGGTTTCGGGCCAGCATCCGCACTCAGAAGACGCAGAACAAGGCACTGGAGAGGAACCGGCAATAGCGGTCGAGTTGGTTTTTGGTTCGGACATTTTATTGGTTGGTTGAGATTTGGGGACGCTCAGGCTGCCGGTCCCTCAGTTTTATCGTTCGAGAGACTAGATTTCGGATCGAAGTTTTCCAAGATCCACTCCGCAAGCTCGGTGGTGATTCGGCGGTTTAGCGGATGTTCCGACAGCCAGTTGATCGCCACACGATCGAACTCGGTCCCTTCGACGGCGCGGTTGTGGATAGCCCCGTGGACTTCGTGGATTTTCTTGGCGAGGTCGTTTGCGGTCATGACTTTATTCCTGCTTGCAGGCAGCTTTGATAGATTTTCAGGACGGTCGGAGTCGGCAGCGAATTGAAGAACTCCAAGGCAGCGATGCGCGGATCATTGGATGTCTCCAAGACTGTCACGGTCACCTTCATTGGTCCGGCTGCTTTAGTCTTGATCCGGATTCCTCCACGGTGTGCCGCGCAGGCGACATTCAGCCGCTGGCTTTCCTTCACCTCGAAGGTTTGACCAGCGCGGGCCGTGCGCAGGAACTGCCGCCAGCGAATGCGGCCAGAGGTATCCATCGGGAAGATTGTTTTCATGACAGTGATCGTGCGTAGGTGTTCCATGCGCGGGCGCTGGCGGATGCCGTCGCCCGATAGAATCGGCGTTCCGGCTGGCAGCAGGCAGAGCAGTAGGTGACGGGTTCCATGCCGTCCGTGTGAGTTCTTCCATGCCGTCCACACAGAGGGCATGCCTCCAGTGATTCCCGCCCTCGAACAAGGCGGCGCATTGGACCGCCAATTACCTTCTCAGTTGCTTTACTCATGATCGTTCCTTTCTCGCGGCCCATGGCCTAGATCGTTCGAAATAATAGAATGAGCCCGCCTGCGGGTGTTGATTCCGCGGCGGATCATGTTCTTGCCCTGGGAGATCATCTTGGAGGTGATGTGGTGAACTTTTTCGGTCGGGCAATGCTCGATGTGGATGTAGCCAGGTGAGCCGGGGCCGCTGACGATCTCGCAGGCGGATTGCTCGGCAAGCTGGCGGATCTTGCGTTCGTTGTAGGCGAGGGCATCGGCGAGTTGCTTGGCGGTGTGGAATCCGGGGTTGTTGAGTAAATAGGCGACAAGGATTTCAACCTCGCCGGGATCGGCGGGCGGCGCGGCGAGGGTGAAATCGAATGTCGCCTGAGTGGTCATCAGTCGGAAGGCAGCGCGTAGTCGCTGACGAGGTTCTTGTGGGCGGTGCGGAAGGCCTGGCGGGCTTCGAGCTTGGGGTTCTTGGCGCGGAGTCGCTGGGCGAGGACGACATGCATGCGCACGGCGCGCAGACGGCCGGACTTGGAGGCCACGTAGGCGACCAGGTCGCTGATTTCCTCGGCGGTTTCCTCGTCGCTGAGTTGCGCGGCCACGCGGCGGGAAACGTCCGGCAGTTCATCGTCCGTTAGGCGGAGATCGGTGTAGACGCCGATGCGGCTGTGCTGCTGGTCGTTGGCCTTGATCCGTTCGAGGATTTCCGGGTTGGCCAGGAAGATGACCGGGCAGCCGGTGTCCTCGCTGAAGTCGAACAGCGCATTGCGGCCGGAGGTGTCGAGCCGGTGCGCGTTGTCGCAGAAGATGGCGCGTTGCGAGCCTTTGACGGCATCGACCATCACGTTCCAGCGCTTGACGTTGTCGCTCCAGTCCGACCGCTTGAGGGCTTCCCAGAGGTGGGAATTGATGGCGCTGGCATCGCGGTCGGTTCCGGCGAGTTTAAAATAGATCGATGACGGGTTGGCGATCTGATAGAGCAGGCCGCTGGAAGTTTTCCCCTCGCCTGCAGGGGAACCGAAAAGGCAGGAATGCCCGGTTTCGCGGGCGATATCGACGCGGCCCGTGACGGCCTTGGAAACGGAGGTCTCGAACAGCGCGCTGGCGAGATCGAGACGGTTTTCGATGGCGCGGATGGTGTCGGCGGCGACGGCATCGAAGTCCTTCGGATTGTGATCGAGGTTGTCGTTGGTGTACTTGCTGACAAACGTGGCGGAGACGCCGAGGAGCTTGCCGAGCGCCCCGTTGGTGAGCTTGCGCTCGCGGAGGACGCGCTTGAGTTCGGCGCGGATGAGTGGGTTCGTTGGGTATTGCATGGGGATGGGTGGTAGTTAGAGGTGATCAGGCTGGGATGGATGAACGACCGATCGCCTTTCCGCAAAATGGGCAGAAGCTCATTTCGAGAGTTTTTGGATCGCCGACCCGCGGTTTCTTTCCGTCCGCACGCTCGAGCGGCAGCAGCCGGAGAACCGGCAGCGAGCCGGACGGAGCCCATTTCAAGGCACTGAGAGAGGACGCGAGACGGAATCCCCTTTCCTTGAGCTTCAGATCGGTTTGCTCCCAGCAATCACAGCCCGCGGGCGCTGCTTTGGGTTCTTCAAGTTCGATGACGGAGCCGTTGTTGGTGGTGGTTTTCATGGGTATTGTTAGTTATGGGTTTCAGACAAAAGGATCGGCCTCGGGTTCCTCGGCGGCGGGGGCGGCGGTTAGGCCGGCGGCGAATGGATCGGCCTCCACGCGGCGGGACTGGCGGGCGGGTTTGGGTTTGTCGGCCTGGGGCGTGACGTTGCGCTCCAGGGCTTCGTTGGTTTCGCGGACTTCGCGGCGGCGCTCGGCCACGGACTGGAAGGCAGCGCGGACGGGCGCGCCCATGTCGGCGGTCATCAAGGCGCGTGCGCCTAGCAGCTCCTTGGCGATCTCCGAGTTGCTCGGGACATCGTCCGGCCGGCGCGGTGTCATGCCGATGGGCACGCCCTGCTGATCCATGACGATGAGTTCATCCGGCCGGAAGGGATCGAGGTGGCAGAGCAGCTTGTCGCCGGGCTGCAGGTGGATGACGTGGCCGCGCTCGTTGCGGCAGGTGGTGAAGTAGGTGAGATCGCCGGTGCCCTTGATGAGCGGGTCGCTGATGACGATTTCCCGATTGCTTCTAACGGTCACTGGAATCGCCCAGGCCAGCGGCAGCACTTGGTGAAACTTCCATTTGTCCAAGGTGCGGATGCAGGTGTCGTTTTCGCAGGCTCGCACGGCCTCTGCACGGCTCATGCGGCGCGTGCGGATCAGGCCGGGATCGGCGGAGAGTTGCGATTGGAACGACGCCTGGCGGTTCTCATCCAGGTTGGCGAGTTCCGAGCGTGGACGCCAGATTTCCGGCTCATCGGTAGCCCACTGCCACTCGCGGAGACAGAAGCCGATCTTGTCCCAGTCCTTGAGCGCGTGCTCGGGATCGGCATTGATGCCGGCGTAGATCGTCCGATAGGCCATGAAGTATTCCATGAAGGAAAACAGGTTGGACTTGACCGACTCCGCGAGGTGCGAGGGGAACTTGTTAGCAAGCTTGAGCCAGCGGCGCTCCTCGCGTTCCAGGCCATAACTCTCCTCGGGCGCGAGATCCGCCTTGCGGCCGGTGGCACCGGGTAGCAGCAGGCCGTGTGTCCGGACGGCGCGGAACATCGATTCGATCGGGGCCTTGTAACGGAAGTTTCCCGCGGATTTCGGCACGAACAGCATTTCACTCCAGGTCGCCTGGTTGAACTTGCCGGACCGGTCGATGGTGACATGCCCGCCGGTCGCGGCGTGCAGCGCATCGTCAAACGAGGTATGTCCCAGGGCGGTCACGAGCTTGCCGGTTTCCGAGGTCCACGAGTTGGCGGTGCCATGCTCGAAGACGAGGCGCGTGCCGCGTGAATCGGTCCGATAGCCGGTGTTGGAAAGCAGGCCTAACACGAACCACACGAACTCGCGTTGGGTCAGGCCGCGGTTGACCTCGGCATTTTCATCCCACCAACGCAGGCGGATGTGGAAGTCCAGGAACGCGCCGGTTAGATAGTCGAGCGCGTTGAAGCCGATGGGCCGCATGGGCTTGCCGTAGCCCACCTCGCGGATGTAGTGGTCATACATCTGGTCATCGAAAAAGATCCGTTCCAGGTAGCCCACGCCGAGGCGCGTGGTGGGAATGGATGGCAGCAGGCCGCTGGCGGTCTTCCTGCCCTGGTGCGCGAGGGCCCGCTGATAGGCGTCCGGTCCGCAGCGGCGGATGGTTTCCTGCGAGAGTCCGTCCGGATAGCCTTTCGCGGTGATCGCCGGCGGGTCGATAAAGCCGGGGATGGCGAAGCGCGGGTTGCCCGTCTTCCACCACATGCGCGCCCGTTCGCGGATCATCTTGTAGATCTCAACGCCGGAGTCCTCACGCTGGAGGCGGCAGTATTCCTCAAGCACCCATGCCTTGGTGGTTTCGGAAATCCCGCGGGACTGGCCGCGCTTGCGGCGTCCATCGACCAGCGCTTCGCAGCCGCCCTTCCGATAGAGGCCAAGCCAGGTGTGAATGGCCTGCGGGGATTTCTTGAGCGACTTGGCCAGCATCGTCGCGACCTCTCCGCCCCTGCCATACCCGGCGTTGATCATGGCCTGCACCGCGTCGAGCTTGACGAAGAGGTCTTGCTTCTGCTGCGGGGAAATGTTAGCCAGCAGCGAGGGCTGGTCGATCATGGAGAGGATGGTGGACATGGAAGGGATTGAGTTTCGGATTGCGGTGGGAGTCAGTGGCGGGTGGAATCCTGGAATGCCGAAGAAGTCGAAGAAGCCGTATGTGCCCCCGGTCGGCAGGCAGTTGCCGCCGATGCCGAAAGGGGCGACACTGGCGGAGGGGTGGAATTATCTGGCAGACTGCTGTGATGTTTTCCGCGCCTACCTTCCTTATGCGGAAGTGCCTGAGACGATGGGTTGGTCCGATCCTGCGGAAGCGATGCGCAAGGAGCGGTGGGAGAAGCAGGAAGTTGAGGAATCAAACGCAGCAGCGGTGAGAGCAGCCTACGCAGTGCTTCTCGAAAAACGGCAGTGGCCGGAAACTCCCGAAGCCGTCTGCTTTCTGATGGAAGCGCGGTTTGAGTGGGCGGCGAAGACCTGTCGGCTTCTTCCCAGCTTTCAAGCACCTTGCGATTCCATTCATCAATGGCCTGAGCCTCCGCTTTGGAAACGGACTCTGGAGTGGCTGGTTTTTGATCTCTACGATGCCGAGATCCGTCTGCCGAAAAAGTGGTGGGATGGGAGTTCATTCGAGGACTACTATGGTTAGGCGGTTAGGCAGTCAGGCTTTCTTGTTAGCGGGCTTCGCGTGGGCAGCGAGGGCTTCGTTCACATCCTCTAACATCGCGCCGATTTCATCGCGGAGGAACGTCAGGCTGACCTGGCCTTCCTCGTCGGTGACGGCGGGCAGCATGTAGAGGAGCTTCTTGTATTCCGCGCTGGCGCGGGCGCGGCAGATCGCGCTGGCCGGGCCGTCGAAGAAATCGAAGGCGAGCTGCTCGGGTGTGAGCTTGGCACCGCGTTGCTCTTTCTTGCCGGCGGGCGGCGGGGCTGGCGT
>JANOZJ010000153.1:0-5188 GCA_031429315.1 Akkermansiaceae bacterium | reverse complement strand
TGGAACCGCGAGCGTCAGGTCATCGACGGCAACGAAGTTTCCGTAGTCCACCCGCAGCGAGCGGATGTCGATGGCGGCGGTGTGATTCATTTTCCGAAAAGTCCCATGTGCGATCCATGCCCAGGCGCGGGCCACGGTGGGAAGCTTCGCGCCACACCGCTTGGATGATTGCGGAGCCTCACGAACACAAGCTAACTCTTCGTCCGGCCCTCCCGCAAAACCTCCGACTGCCAGAATTTCCTGGCGCTTTCCCGGCTCGCCGCCAGCTCACGCCGCAAATGGAAATTCTCAACTTGTCCCGGCGTAGCCTTAGCGATGACGGATCCTTCCTTCAACATCAGCGCGACTCGATGCATTCATGGCCTCAGGCCCAAGACAAAAAAACTCAAGGAGCGGCGAAACGCGTTCGCCGTGTGGATGAAATGCCGATGAAAAGCCCTGATGGCCGCAAGTCGGCTCTCCATCCGCAAGGGCGGACGCGATCCGCCCTTCCTTGAGAGCCCATGACAGGTTCCTGCATGTCTAAGCTAACATTTTTGTTCCACGCCCCATGGCCTCCCAAAAAGGAATTCCCCCGGAATCAGGTCAATCCAAGAGTGCTCACCTGACCATCCTTCTCAGCCTTCTCAGCGTGTCAGCATTCACCCAGTGATATCAGGCTGGGCAGGCCGCTCGGAAACCGCCCCACCCAAGCCACCGGATATACGCACTCGTCACTCAGAAATACCTTGTCAATGAGAGAGTTCTAGCGAAGCTCCCAGAAACGGCTCCTCTGGATATCACATTCGGAGATCCGGCGACTAAAACTGTTAGGCAGACAATTAAAGACCACCAATGAACAGCACTGACATCGCAACCCTGACTCTTTGGCTCGCTCGCGAAGTCGCTCGACTTCATGGGGTGACCGCATCCTTACGTGCGACAATTGAAGAGTTAAGAATCGTGGATCATAGATTGTCAGTGGTCGATGCGGCTCAGATTCAGATCGATGCGCTTCAGGAGTTTTACGAGCATCTGGAGAAGCTGAATCCCGAGATTGCGGCACTGATCGACAATAGGAGCGCCCGCGCCTTTGATGTCGATGGCGACCCAAACGAGCCATTCCCCAGATGAAGAAGCCTAACAAGACGTGGATGGCAACCCCCACTAGCCCCTCTGTCGGCGGAGTCCCGCGTGGTTTCATCCTTCACCTCCCGTTTCAACATCGGCTCCCGCTAGTGGGGTTGCCATCACTTTGACGTTCGTTGGAGAATTTAAGAAACCAAACTATGAACGACGACCAAGAACTAGAGCGATTGCAGCAAGCACTGCGCCTGTCAGAACAACAAGCGAAGTTCCGCCATAACGCCAGTCACTTTGCCTTATTTTCGATCGTGAAGGAACTCGCGATTCGATCCGGGCTGTCGGAAACTGATTTCCATCGCCACTTTGATCTGCGCCGGCACCACTACCACGCCCGGTCCCTCGAGAAGATCGAGGATCTGCACCCCCACAGAGCTGCCGAATTCGACGATCGACCGCTTGCCGACGTTCCGACAGATCCCGGTTTTCCTCCGCTATTTCCATGATGTCTGATTCCCTCATATTTCAAGCGGACTGCATTCCGAACTCACCACTCAAAGGCAGGTGACATCCCAAGATAATAAAGAGCAACGAACAAGCCGTCGCGCACCAACGGGCCATAAGCCCTTCACTCACTTTTCAACCTCCTTCTCCTGCGCGCCCGTGGGCGGACTTTGGACGTTAGACAATTTTTTTTATGCCCGCAACCAACAGACAAAAGAAGTTTATGACGTTCTTCGGAATCAAGTTTGCCAACAATATTTCGAGCGGTGCCGCTGGGTGGGAGATAGCCTCGATTTTCAATGATCCAGAGAATGAACTGGCGTGGAATAAGTATCTTTTTCTGACGAAGGATTTCAGTGGCGACTCGAATCAATTGACTACATTTGACCGGACAGAACTCGACTCACTTCAGTTGCCACAAGATTGGACCGCTTCCGCTGCCGCCTCGCAATATCGTTCGGATATCGTCGCATCCGCGATCTCTGATGGCTCCCCCTTCGACTCTCCTGAGCCTGAAATTGAATTCCGAGGCAGGTCATTCATGTTTACAGGCAAGTTCACGTTTGGTGACCGTTCAGCCTGTCAGGGTGCTGTCGAGAGCCGCGGAGGGTCCGCTCCAGACACCAAGACGGTTGTCCCGGAGATCGATTATCTTGTGATCGGCACTGACGGAAGTAAGGCATGGAAGATGGGTGCATACGGCAACAAGATCGAGAAAGCAATCTTGCTACGAAGGGTGCGAGGGACACCAGCAATAGTTTCCGAGGATCACTGGGTTCATGCACTTGGAATAGGCTAATAAGTCGCGGTTGCCAGCGCTCAAACGTTAGCGAAGATTATGACCACTAATGAACTTCAAGGCTGCCTTGGTCGCCTGATAGGATTGCGCGTGACCCTTTCGGGGCAGACGCACAGCAGTGCTGAAATGCTGCGAAATTACAACAAGGTTGTGGAGAAGCTCAAAGAACTGACAGGAGATGATCTTAGTGACTTTGTCGCTTCGCCAAGTTTGGCTTACAAGTCTCATGGAGGCGATTATTTGGTCCGAAGCTTTCATCTCTTAGAGAAGGTCAATGAGTTGATCGGATACCTTGAGCACGGAATGTCGCTTAAGAATGAGGTGGTTGAGATTGGCACACTTTACAACGCAATTGAGGATTCTCAGTTGAGAGACCGTTGTTCAGACATTCTCTCAGCAAGAGGGAATTTTGATCGAGTGATCAATCAGGCGACACAAGTGCTTGAAGACAGACTACGCCGCAAGGCGGGAAGTGATCGGAATACTGTCGGCGTGAAGTTGGTTTCAGAAGCACTTGGAGGTGATCCTTCTACCGCGAGACTAGCCATATCACCACATTGCGACGAACAAGAAGGGATTACGCATATTCTCCGTGGAATCATGGTGGGTTTCAGAAATCCCACCCATCATCAGTTGGGATCTACAATAACCAGGGAGCAGGCATTAAAGGTTTGCTGTTTCATCGATTTTCTTTTAGGTGTCCTCGATGCAGCTGCGGTCACCAACAGGAAGAAAGAATAACGCTAATCGGGTCCCCGGGAGTAGTTGGCTCCCGGGTCCCACACCACCCTGCGTAAGGCTCCGTACAGAGCGGTTCCAATCAGCTTGGGGCCTTTGCCCCGTAGTGAAGAACGATCCAGACGGCTTTCATGTCCGGCACTCCTTGTTCCTCTAACCAACGGTGGTTCAGCGCGAATCGCACAATCTCATTCTGGCTCATCCGCCAATAGCCTTTGCGGCTGCGCGTCGCCATATGCACCTTGTCGGGATCTGCTCCCAATGCGAACAAGTGGCGGCGACGCGTGCGTGGCTGCTTCCATTGCTTCCAATAATACAACCTCACCCGCCGCCTGACCCATTGCGACAAGTCCAGAACCTCCGTGTAGGTGGTGCTGAGCTTGAAGTATTAGAGCCAATCTCGGATGTATAAGTTCAGCTCGCCAATGACGGTCTGTACGTTATGCCCTCGGTTGCGGCTGGTAATTTCACGAACCTGCTCCTTGAAGCGGTGTTGCACCTTTTCCGTCCACGCCAGCTTCCCTTTGTGGCCGATCCGGTAACCCAGAAAGGCACATTGGTTCAGCGGCGCGGCTTTTGGCGCGGTTGCCCTTCCGTCAAAGTTCAACAACGCATCACCGCTGAGCTCGACTTCCAACTCGCCACCATCGAGGAAGCTCGGCAAGCGGCGCAGCGGCGGGTGGAGGCGTTGGAAGCGGCGTTGTTCCGTGGGGTTTTCCAAGGGATCACGCCGGTCGTCATCGGTCCGCCGCTGGAACCGGCACCGGCGGGTTGGACGTGGCAGCGGCTTTCCACCCTGGCCGATCTCGAATCCGGCCACACCCCCAGCCGCCGCAAGCTGGGTTGGTGGGGCGGCGATATTCCTTGGATTTCCCTCCCCGACATCCGCGCCCTCGACGGCAAGGTGGCGATGGAAACCATGGAGAACACCAACCCGTTAGGCATTTTAAACTCCTCCGCCCGCATCCTGCCGAAGGACACCGTCTCAGCAGAAAAAATTAAAGGAGGCTAATAGGTTGTTGATGGCAATCCAAACTTTTCAAGTTGTTGTCGATGTTGCCGCTTAATCTAACATTACTTCACGATGATCAGTAACACAAAAGTGATCACCACTGCAAAGTGGCGGAAGAGGTATCTACACATTTTGGAGAATGGCCCGCGATTATTCGGGGATATTTCGCACGATGTGGCGGAACTTGAACTTGAACTTGAAATTGAGCGTGATCTGTTGCGCGATCTGAAGGATGGCGGTTTCATTGAGTGCGATCTATTTTTGGAGGGAAAGTTTGAATTTGAGAGGACTACGATGGATGGCTTGATTTTCGCATCATCGTTGAAGCGTGACATTTATCAAGATTCGTTTCAGGCGTCAGCGGCGAGGGTGATTCACTACGTTCTAGGTGTCGTAACCGCAGTTCTTGGTGCCTACATCATTCACCTCATCACAAAATGAGGAAAGCCCAACAAGACATGCATGGCAATTCCCACTAGCCCCTCTGTCGGCGGAGCCTTATGTTTGTTTTCATGGGCCTCCACGAAAATCGTCCGGTATTTCAAATCTTGGGCAAGTCGCTCGATTTCGTTGAGCAACACGGTTTTGCCCACTCCACGTAGCCCGGTGAGGAGCATGCTCTTCTCGGGGCGCTTCTGCCGCACCCGCCCCAAGAGAACCCTTGATTGTTCCAAAATGGATTCACGTCCAACGAGTTCGGGCGGATGCGCTCCAGCCCCGGGAGAAAACGGATTTAAAATTGGGTCCATGAATGGGTCACTTGTAGTCAAATGTAGTTACTTGTATATCAAAATGAATACAACCTCATACAATCGACTACACAACCAATCAGGAGATTCGGGTTAAAGTCGCAGGGCAATCTTGAGAAACGGCGCGGTGCGGGAGGTCTTCGACTTGGCGATCTTCTCCGGCGGCCCTTCGGCGATGATCTGGCCGCCGGCGTCGCCGGCTTCGGGGCCGAGGTCGAGGATCCAGTCGGCTTCGGCGGCGACGGCCATGTGGTGCTCGATGACGACGACGGTGTGGCCTTCATCGACGAGGCGGTGGAGGACGTCGATGAGCCGCTGGACGTC
>JANOZJ010000152.1:0-6584 GCA_031429315.1 Akkermansiaceae bacterium | reverse complement strand
CCCGGCAAGCCGTTCGTGGCCATTCTGCAGTACCCGTGGTTCACCGCGCTGGCGTTCTTCAATGAATACGCCGACTTGCGGCTGATCCACACGCTGCAGCACCGTGGCTTGCGCCGTGCCAGCAATTTCCGCAACGCTCTAACCACCACCAATGCTTCGCTGGAATTCGTCGATCCCGACCTGTTTGTCGTCCCGTTGGGCGAAAAGGTGGACAGCTCACTGAGCGCGGACCTGAGACTCGCCTTTGCGACCAGCCGGGTGGAAGTGATCGAGCAAATCCAGATCGAGGGAATTCCGGCGTGGTGCCCTGAGCCGACGATCTCCGCGCTGCTAGATGCCGCGGATCCGGCGGAGACCGCGAGTCATACCTTCTTGATCCTGCGTGAAGAAAAGTGGGCGCTTCAGAATTTCCTGCCGACGGCCAAGGAAGTCGTCGACATCTATCCGAGCCGTTCGGAGATGAAGTTGCTCAGGGGACTCCGTCTCGCGCGGGTCGGGGTCTTTGCCATCGCGGTCCTGTTTCTCGCCTACTTCGGATTCGGCGTGATCGACTTGGTCCGCCGTCCCGAGTGGGCGTTTGATCCGAACCAGGCCCAGGCGGTCCAGGAAAGGCTGGCCCACCTCACTGTCGAACGGCAGAAAGCCGATCACTGGAACAACCTGCTGGAGGACCGCTCCAAGGCTTGGACCACCATGGAATCGCTCTCCCGCATGTTCCCTGAAAACGGCGGGATGTTGGTCAAGACCTATACCCATATGACCAAGCCCGACAGTACCCCGGGCAAGGCCAAGATCGGCTTTGTCAAGGAATGGAAAATCACCGGATTTGCCCGCGACGAGGCCCTCGAATACCTCAACACCATCAACACCCGCGAAGGGATCTCCGCCCACTTCAGTGAAATGTTCCGCATCACCGGTAACAGTTCCTTCAACCCGAATATCGGCAACCGCAATCTGGTCGTCAACGTCCGCACCCAGGAAAACCCCGGCTACAAGTCCATTCCGCGGGAAGATGCCAGCGATTCGGACGAGTCCACTTATCCCTTCACCTTCGACCTAACAATCATCCAGCGCTTTGAGGCCACCGATCCGATGGCGATCAATGTTACCAAAGCTCCCTGAGTCATGCACCTCTACCGTCAACCAATCGCCCTGTTTGGAATCATCCTGCCCATCGCCATCGCGGCGCTGGTGGTGGGGATTTGTTTCCTGCTCAAATCCAAAATGACCGCCTCGTTTGAAAACAAGCAAACGAAGTACAAAGCCTACGAAATGGCCCGGATGGCCGGCCTTGAGATCGAATCCCAAGTCACCCGCCAGGGCTCGCATATCGCGCATTGGAACTCGCTGCTCGCCCAGGAAACCGCCAGCGCGGTGACCATCAATTTGCGCGAGATCTACGAACACCTTCCCAGCAAGGAAATCCAGCAGGCCGCCTTCGAGCGCCTGCAAGTCAAGGGTGGATTCGGAGCCGTATCCGCCCAGGGCTCCTCCCAGATCCGCATCGCCTTCCGCGGAACCTTCCGCACCATGCAACGGGCGTTCCTCGAGTTGGAAACCCGGATGCCACAACTTCAACTCCAGGAGCTGCGGATCGATCCCAGTTCGTCTCAATCCTCGCTACTGAACTTCCAAGTCATCTACACAGCATGGGAAAGCTAACATCCATCCGCGCGGGCATGTCGTCCGTCACCTTTCATCAGTCCCGCACGTTGTTGCTGGGGCTGGCTCTCGGGTCGTCCGCGTTTGCCCAGTCGTCGGCAAACTTCGACACCAAAACCATCACTCCCGCCGGCCCTGCCGAGGCGGGCGATGCCACCCCGACTGCCCCCGCCGTAGTCGCTCCTGTTAGCACCACGCCGTCGCGCCAGATCAGTGCCGCCGAACTCCAGCCCTATATCGACTCCGTCGCCACGGTCTTTCTGATCCGCGGGCGTGCCCGTGATTCCTTCGGCCAGAACCAGGATCCGGACGCCAAACCGGTGGTCAAGGCATCCACGCCGCTGGCCGTAAGGCGTGTCGCGCCGGCCCAAGCCACGCCGTTTTCCGACATTGTCCGGTTGCTAGTCGTGACCACCATCATGCCCGGTGAAAAACGCTTCCTGGTGGGAACCCGCTCTTTCAAGCAAGGTGATGTCATCCCGCTGAATTTCCGCAACAAACAGATTCACGCCTTGATCACCGAGGTGACCTCCCGGCAAATCTCCTTCCGCAATCAGGAATCCGGTGAGACCGCCGTGCGCAAGCTCGACATGCTCCCGGCCGGGATGGTTCCCGGTCATAACGGGATCACAACTCCCGGCATGGTTCTTGACCGCCCGAATGCACCGATTGATCTCGAAGCGGCTGATCCCGCAGCCTCACTATCCACCAACTGAACTAACATAACTCCATATGAAAGCCGCGACCATTCTAACCATCACTGCCGTTCTCCTTGGCGTGGGAATACTCCATGCTCAAACCCCGGTCGATCCCCTGATCGAACCGGTGGCGCCTGCGGAAGGGCAGATTCCCGAGATTCCTGCCGCTGGAAATGAATTCCCAAAGGTCCCGGACTCGCCTGTCGGGCCTTCCGATCTTCCGCCGCCATCCGAGATCCCGCCACTGGCGGGTCCGGGCGCGCAAGTCATCCCCACAGCGCCTGCAGCACCGGCAGCACCAGGCTCGCCGGGAGCCGCCCCCCGCTTCGGCCCGCTGGAATCCCAGCAGCAGGAGATGCAGAAGTCCGACGAGGGATTTATCATCAAGGATGCCGCGCTCAATGATATCTTCCAGTTCCTCGCCAAGGCCGCAGCCAAGCAGTATTTCCATAACACCAAGATCGCCGGTCCCGAATACCAGGTCACCGGCCATCTCAACGATGGCAATCCGCAACAACAGATGGAGGAACTCGCCTTCATGTATGGCCTGTCACTTCACACCAAGGGCAACACCATCTATGCCCTCACCCAGGCCCAGCTCAGCCAATTACCAAGCGCGGAGTTCCATTACCACCTCCGCTACCTCCGCCCCACCGACATCGATCAGATCAAGGAATTGATCAAGCCGATGCTCAGCCCCGGCACCGGCATCGTGAACTACGAACCCAAGACCAACACCGTCATCATCATCGACTCCGCCCACCGCATCGAGGAAGCCCGCAACCTCCTCCACGGTATCGACAAGGAGCAAGGCCAAGTCATCATCGAAACAAAGATTCTCCGGATCAACACCACCGCTGCGGAGCGCACCGGCGTCAACTGGGCGGGTTCGCTCGGCAAGGACGGCACCGACCTAACCGTCTTCAGGGATCTCAATTCGATCTTCGGCCTGCCCTCTGTCGGTGATGCCTCGGCCGGTAATCTCGTGCTCAGCCCGGTCGTACTCAAGGGCGTGCTGCGCGCCCTCGCTGACGGCGGCCTCGCCAGCCAGGTTTCCAACCCCACCTTGATCACCGAAGACAACGAACAGGCGACGATTTCCATCATCGACCGCGTGCCGATTATCACCACCACCACCACCGCCGGCACCGCAACTTCGCCTACCATCAATTCGGACGAGGTCCGCTACAAAATCGATGCCAGTGACAAATCCATCGATGCCGACCCCGAGAATCACCGGGAAATCGGTATCTCGATGGTGGTCACCCCGACCTTGCTGACCGATGGCACCATCCGCATGAAAATGCGCCCGCGTTCCGCCCAAATCATCGAGCAAATCGTCGGTGCCAGCGGAAACAGCTATCCTCGCGTGACCGAGGCGATGCTGGAGTCCATCGCCCGGGTACCTGATGGCTACTCGCTGGTCGTCGGCGGATTCTATGGCGAAACCCGCACCGACGGGAAAACCAAGATCCCGCTCCTCGGGGATCTTCCCATAGTCAACTTCTTCTTCAAAAGCAAGGATGCCACCAAGGAGAAAACCAGTCTGGTCTTTGTCGTAACTCCCAAGTCCTACAATCCGGCCAATGGCCGCTCGACCAACAGTGCCAGCAATCGCATTCACGCCGCCACCAACCTCGACTGCGACTACAACTGGGTCAGTCCGGACAATCCCGGCCCGGCCCACGAGCCTAACCTGAAGCGGACCATCCGCAGCCTGCAGCCAGCCCAAGCCCCTTACTACCCGCGGGCCGATGAACTGGCACCCCGGCAAACTTCCCCGGCGGCATCCACCCAAGGGCAACCGAAGTTCAGCCGGGCCGGAAAGCACTGAGTTGTTATCTGTTAAAGGCTGTTTGTTATGGGTTGATGGAAATATAAGAACATACTCGCCTGACCTCTTCCAAGAGAACCTTAACCTATAACTATTAACGATCGTCCCATGCAGCCCGCCTCACCATTCCTCGCCGTCATTGAACCCGCCCGCCCAGCCAGGGGCGGTGACGTTTGGGAATTGGCGGAGGTCTGCCTCCAGCGCACCGCGGGGGCGTTGCATGACGCCCGGGCGGCCACCCCTGCGGAGGTCTCCCAGGCGATTTCCATCGCCCGCGAGTCCCACGTCGAGGAGCAGCCGTCGGACCTGCTAGAAGTCCTGGCGAGAGTCCAGGGCCACGGCGAGGAGCACCTGAGCGCGGCCATCCTCGAGCTCGGCAACAAGGTGGCCGCCACCCTCACGCCCTATGCGCCGCTGATTCCCTTCGGGGGCAAGTTGATCGCGCCTTCGGCCTTCTATGACTCCTTCGATCAAATCCACCGGCTGGCGCGGGCGCTGCTGTCGCCGGTGATTTACGCCGAGGACACCGATTCCATTGGCACTGCCTCCGCGAATCCCGTGGCCGCGGCGATGCTGGCGGACGAAATCCGGTCGGTGGTTTTCAAGCGCTTCGGAATCCGCCCCTTTGTCACCGTTGCCCGCCTCGACTACGAGAGCTGGACCTTCCTTTCCCGCAAACACTTCGAACTATGATTGAGTTTGATGGCATTTCCTTCAATGAACTTATCAGCCGCCGGATCATGGGCGAGCTGGGAGGTCATGACCCCAGCTACTCGGAACTCGCCCAGGACCAGGTTCCCAACCGCGTCACCCGCTACAGTTTCATGGCGGCCATCGCCAACCTCAACGGCCTGCCGTTTTTCCCGAAAGTCGCCGAGTTCTGCGACGGCACGCTCCATGCCACTTGCGACTCTACAGTGATGACCCGGGGCTTTTTCGCCCCGCTATGTCTATCAGGCACGGACAAGTTGATCGTGGCCATCGCCAATCCCTGGAGTCCGCTTGCCGAAGAATACCTCGCCCCGCGCTTTCCCCATCTGGAGATTGTCAAGATCGTCACCTTGGCCACCGAGATCAGCCGGGCGATCGAGTCGGTCGCCACCAACCAGGGGCCTAGCAGGTCCGAGCTCGAAGCCATCGACGTGGAAGACATGGACGATGGAATCCATGACTTCGACGTCACCACCGACTATGCCGAGCCGATGGCACAACTCATCGCGACCATCATGTCGGATGCGGTTAGGACCCGCGCTTCAGACGTCCACTTCAAGGTGGAAAAGGAAGCGTTTTACTATGCCTTCCGGGTGGATGGCGACATCGGCAACAAGGTGGAGATCCCGATGAAGCTCAAGGACCGCTTGGACGCGTTCCTGCTCAACCTGATGAGACTGCCGACCGAGATCCGCAACACGGCTCCCGGGATTTCCGGGCGTTTTACCATTTCCTATTTCCACCGGCCGATCGATATCCGCTACGAACGCCACCGCACCTATCGAGGCTATCATGTGACCATGCGGCTGCTCGATAAGAGCAATATCAATGTCACTCTCGGCAAGGGCACGCTGGCCTTCGATGACGAGACGATGTTCGCTCTCAACAAGGTGATGAAAATCCCCGCCGGCATCATCGTCATGTCAGGACCCACCGGCTCGGGCAAATCGACGACCCTCAATGCCATCCTGCGCGAACTCAACCGCCCGGAAGTGAACATTCTAACGCTTGAAAACCCGGTGGAAGACGAGGTCCCAGGGATCACCCATTGCGACTTGAAAAGCGCCAAGGAATTCAAGCCGATGATCGCATCCTTCATGCGGTCCGATCCCGATATCATTCTGATGGGTGAGGTTCGGGATATCGAATCCGCCGAGCTAGCGATCGAAGCCGCCGTCACCGGCCACAAGGTACTCACGACCATCCACACCGCGCGGGCCTCGCAGATCATCGAGCGGTTCGAACAGCTCGGCCTGGAGCGCTGGAAAATCGCCCAGACCCTCAAGGCGGCTTGCGCCCAGCGCTTGGTCAAGTTGCTGTGCCCGTATTGCAAGGAACCCGCGAGCGGGATCGAGGAACTCGACCGCAAAACCTTCAGCCTCGACGAGTCATGGGCGACTACCCCGATTTTCGTGGCCAAAACCGGCGGCTGCCAGGAATGTCGGAACACCGGCTACAACGGACGCACCGCCATTCTCGAAATCATCCCGATCACCCCCAAGATTTCCGACATGCTTTCGAAGGGCGAGATGACGCCTTATGAACTTGAAATGAAAGTCGCCGAGGAAGGCGTCTTGCCAAGTCTCCGCCGCAGCGGCATGAGACTGCTCCGCGATGGAAAAACCGACCTTGCTGCTGTGAGCAAGGTCATCGACATGACCTACACCGATGACTAGCGC